>JBJTPO010000203.1:0-5169 GCA_046075145.1 Planctomycetota bacterium | reverse complement strand
GATCGCCACGGCCGCCAGTGCCACGTATCGCAGCCACCAGGGCAGGCTGTTGAGCAGCAGGCTGCAGCCGACGACGGCCAGTACCATCACGACCGCCCGCTGTTTCATGCTGCGGCGCACGCCGTGGTAGTGATCCCAGTCGTCGAGCGTCGGGCCAAACCAGCGCGACCGGTGCAGCCAGGCGTGGATCCGCGGTGATCCTCTGTAGAAGCACCAGCTCGCCAGGAGCAGGAACGGCGTCGTGGGGATCAGTGGCAGCACGGCCCCGATCACGGCCAGGCCAACGCAGGTCCAGCCGCCCGCCACATAGAGCAGGCTCCGGAGCGGATCGGTGACGGGGCGGAGGTCCATCGGCGCGAGGCGGCTGAACGCGGACGAGGGGGGCGAATCCACGGGGATTCTAGCACCGGGGATTTTGCCGTATGCTCTCGTCCGCCGCGACCTTCGCGACACCGGCCCCGAGCCGGCCCCGCCAGCCCCATCGAGGAGTCTTCTCCATGCCGCTCGTCCCGATGCGCATCCTGCTCGACCACGCCGCCGAGAACGGCTACGGCCTGGCCGCCTTCAACGTCAACGACATGGAGCAGATCCAGGCGATCATGGAGGCGGCCAAGGAGACGGACTCACCAGTGATCGTGCAGGCCTCGCGGGGCGCCCGCAGCTACTCGCAGGACAACTACCTCCGCCACCTGATGCTCGCCGCCGCCGAGCTCTACCCCGCGATCCCGATCGCGATGCACCAGGACCACGGCAACTCGCCGGCCACCTGCCAAAGCGCGATCGACAACGGGTTTACGAGCGTGATGATGGACGGCTCGCTCAAGGAAGACGGCAAGACCCCGGCCGACTTCGACTACAACGTGAAAGTCACCGCGGAGGTCGTGAAGCTCGCGCACCGCCAGGGCGTGTCGGTCGAGGGCGAGCTCGGCTGCCTGGGGTCGCTCGAGAGCGGTGAGGGCGAGGCCGAGGACGGCCACGGCGCCACCGGCAAGCTCTCGCACGACCAGCTGCTCACGGATCCCGACGAGGCGGCCCGGTTCGTGGCGGCCACCGGCGTCGATGCCCTTGCCGTGGCGATCGGCACCAGTCACGGGGCCTACAAGTTCACCCGCAAGCCCGACGGCGACGTGCTGGCGATGAAGCGGATCGAGGAGATCCACCGGATGCTCCCCAACTGCCACCTCGTGATGCACGGCTCCTCGAGCGTGCCGCAGGAGCTGCAGGACATCATCAACAAGTACGGCGGCAAGATGCCGCAGACCTGGGGCGTGCCGGTGGAGGAGATCCAGAAGGGGATCAAGCACGGCGTGCGGAAGATCAACGTCGACACCGACTGCCGGATGGCGATCACCGGCGCGATCCGCAAGGTGCTCTTCGAGACGCCGGAGAAGTTCGACCCCCGCGACTACCTCAAGCCCTCCCGCGATGCCATGAAGAAGGTGTGCGCGGAGCGGATGGTGCAGTTCGGGCAGGCGGGCAACGCCGGCAAGGTGAAGTGCATCACGCTGGCCGACATGGCCAAGCGCTACGGGGCGTCCTGACGCCTGCAGGCCTACGGTACGACCCAGCGGCCTGCAGCGCGGATCGCATCGTACATCGCGTCGGGTGCGAGATCGGCGCCGTTCGGCCAGCGCACGACCCCTTCGGTGGCCTGCGCCTGACGGAAGAAGGCCTCGTTGCGGAGAGGCTCGAAGGAGGTGCCCACGACCGCCGGAGAAGCCAGGAAACCGCCGAGATCCACCTCGCCACACAGGCCGTCGAGGAAGCGGACGACCAGGGTGCACCGGCCGCTCGGAGATACCTCGGCGACCCGCCAGGCCGCGACCGACCCTCCGGCGTGGCTCACTCCAGTGGAGGCACAGGATTGGGCGGCTTCAACTGGCTGCATAGCTCCCAGTTCTCCAGCAGTGCCTCGCGGTGCAACTCCGCCCACTCCGTCACGAGCGCCCGAGCCCGATGGGGAAGATATCCTCTGATTATATCGAGTGACGCAATCTCGAAGACCGCCTCGTCTTCCGCGTAGGTGGCGTGAAAGTGGGGCGGGTTGTGCTCCCGCCAGAACATCTCGATCGCGATTCCGAAAAACCTGCTGATCGTCGGCACGGGAAAGATATACAAACATACACCATGAGCGTCAAGGGGCCGTCTGGGGCCTTCTCAGCATCACAGCCGAGCCATGCGGTATGCTCTCGCCGCTTCCAGGGGCTACGGCAGCCGTCATTCCATGAGCTTGATTCACCACCGCTGGCTCGCCGAGCAACTGCCCGCGTGGGAGCAGGAGGGAATCGTCACGGCCGACGGCGCGCGGCGGCTGCGCGAGCGATATGCCGCCGAGTCGCGGGGCGGGCTCGCGCAGATGATCGTGGGGGCCGTCGGCGCGCTCCTGATCGGCACGGGGTTGATCGCGTTGCTCGCCTCCAACTGGGACGACTTTCCCCGCTGGGTGCGGATCGTGCTCGCGCTCGGGCCGCTGGCCGTGACGCAGGCGGTGAGTTGGTGGGTGCTCCAGAAGGACGAGGCCGCGAAGCCCTGGCAGCGGGAGGCGGCCGCGCTTGTGCAGACGCTGGCCGTCGGGGCCGCGCTGGCGCTCGTCTCGCAGATCTACAACCTGCCGGGCAAGTGGACCGACCTCATCTTCTGGTGGTGCGTGGTGAGCGTGCCGCTGGCCTGGGTGCTGCGGTCGCAGGCGATCGCGATCGCGTATCTCATCGGGATCACGGTCTGGACGGTCGCGCAGGTGGCGGAGCAGGCGAGCTGGTCAGCGGCGGCCGACGTCGCCGACGTGCGGCTCTGGTTTCCGCTCCTGCTGGCCGGCATTCTCCCGCTCTGGCCGGGGCCGGACCTGCGCGACCGCCCCGCGGCCGGCAGTCGGCTCGTACTGGCGGTTTCCGCGTTGATTGGCCTGGTTGCCGTCGGGGCCTACGCGAATATCGAGCCGCAATCGCCGGATTACGGATTCTTCTGGCTCACGATGCTTTCGGCCGCGGCCGTGCTGCTCTTCCCGCTCGATCGCGGCGGCGTCGCCGAGCCGCTCGTGCGCAAGCCGCAGGTGCTGCTCGGCGGGCTCGCCCTCGGGATCATGGCCCTGATCGCCACCTACGAGGATGCCGCCCGAATGCTCGTGAAGCATGTCGGGTTCGCGTTGCCCTTGGGCTGGTGCTGGCTGCTGCTGGCCGTCGTCGCGGCCTTCGCGATCCTCGCCTTCCGGCAGGGCCGCTACGCGGTGCTCGCGGTGGCAGCGCTCGCGGTGGTGCCGCTCGTCGCTGCGCCCCTCTCAGCAGCCGACACCAGTGGCTGGCCTGTCGCGATCGCCTACTCGCTCGTGCTCCTGGCCACGGCCGTGACGCTGATCGCGCTCGAGTTTCTCGGCCGGCAGGGGGCCGCGCGGATCGGGGCCGCCCTGATCGCGCTGCTCGTGATCCTGCGGATGGCCGATGCCGACGTGTCGCTCTTGGTGAAGGGACTGGTCTTCATCGTCGTCGGCACGGGCTTCCTCGGCTTCAACGCCTTCATCAGTCGCCGCCGCCGCGCCGCCGTCGCCGGAGGATCGCCCGCATGAGGCCAGCGCTCGCCGTCTTCGCCGTGGCCGCCGTCGCCCAGTGGCTCCTGCCGCTCTCGGGCATCTGGCAGCACGAGCGGGTGATCTCCCGGGGAACGCTCCTGAAAATCGAGTGCGCTGCGCCCGACCCCTACGACCCGCTCCGGGGCCGCTACCTCGCGGTGCGGCCCGCCGAATCAACCGTCTCCCGGCCCGAAGGGTTTCCTCCGGGGGGCGGTATGGTTCCGGTGTGGGCCACGCTCGAGGCGGGTGAGGACGGGCTCGCGCGGATCAAGTCGCTCTCGCTCGAGGCGGTGACCGGGCCGACCGTCATTCCGCTCACTGCACGCAGCCAGGGCACGATCAACGGCACGGACGTGATCTGGCTCGACTGGCCCTTCGGCCGCTTCTACTTGAACGAACGACTCGCCCCCGACGCCGACAAGCTCGTCGCAGAGCGACGCCGTGACGGCACGAAAACCGTCGCCGAGGTCCGTCTGCTCGACGGCCGGGCCGTCCTCACCGACATCCTGTTCGACGGCGAGTCGATTCGCGAACTCGTGAAGCAAGGGGCGAAGTGAGCGGCTGGGAGCCTCACGGGGGATGGCATCGAGCGCCGACCATCAGGACTGGCGGGCTGCGCGGCTGACTCGAGGGCCAGCGGGAGCACGTTCCGCCCCGCGACAACCTCGCGGCGGATGGGAGTCTTTGCTGGGTCGCCATAGACCGTCGGGGTGAGCAACGGCCCTGCCTTCTCTTCCGTGCCGTCGAGAACCTCCAGCGCGAAGACCGTCACCCGGTATCGCCCCGGCACCAGGCCGTTGTGGCTCGCGCCGGTCTTGACTCGGTACGAGCCGTCTTCAAGGGAAACCCCGTAGGCCACCGGGCCGGGGGCTTCGGGGTGAAACGTGATCCGGGCCGCCGGCAGAGGCCGACCGTCGAGCGTCACCAAGCCCTCCACGCTCGCTCCCAAGCCACCACAGCCGGTGACAAGCATCAGGAGGGAAGCGGTTCCAGGGAGACGCAGCGAGGCGCACCGTCTCAGCACACTCAGGCTGTTGCGAGGTCGATCGATGGTCATGGTGAAAGCGACACCGCTTCCCCGCCGGCCTTGGTCGATAGGCCCTGGTAGATTCCCAGGTCGATGGTCTCGTTCACGAAGTGTACGGACCCGTCTGCGAAGCAGAAGTGGGCTCCGCCCGGGTGGAGGCTGCGGAAAGACATGACCGAGGGCCAGTGGCTCGGGGTGGGCGGTTGCGGAAAGTAGTTGAGCGGGGCATGGCAACTCGAATAGTCGCCATTCGCGTAGTAGGCCACGGAATGGTGATTGGCTGCCACCACATCCTCGCCCACCGCGAAGGTGTTGCTCAGGCCATCGCGGATGCTCGCCACCGCGATCTTGCTGTTGTCGTAGCGAATCTTCTTCGGCACGCCCCCGATGAAGCGGAACGCCCGGTTGTGACCCTCGACGAACGCCTCCGTGCACTCTCGCGGAAAGGCCTGGATGTATCCGGCGTCGGAGTACGGCAGCGACATCACGAATAGAGCGACCTGCTGCCGCTCACCGGCAACATCGACGTACGCGAACCCAAAGTCCACCTGTGCCTCGCCCGGCGGGTGGGAGAGCGGGA
>JBJTPO010000202.1:0-3704 GCA_046075145.1 Planctomycetota bacterium | reverse complement strand
GCGGATCATCCAGTTCCGGCTGCCGCTGGGCTTCCAGTTGAGGCCCCACGTCGCCTGCCAGAAGTTGCCCTGATAGCCGCCCGCGAAGGGGCCGCCGAACAGCGCGTTGCGGATCGGGTTGATCACGCGGTAGCCGTTGTTGTCGCGGAACCACTCCAGCCGCATGCCACCCACCAGGTTGTCGCTGAAGGTGTAGAACATGTACTGGTTGATCCCGTACCACAGGGCCGTCCCCGGCTGGGCCTGGTTCAGCGTGTCGGGCGTGCCCGCGTTGAACTGCCAGCCGTTGTCGTTCTGGAAGACGTACGTCAGCTTGTCGCTCAACTCGTTGACGTAGACCGTGCTCAGGACCGACCGGTTGCCGATGTTGGCCAGCCCGGTGACCGGGGCGAATGACCCGATCTCGTTCCCACTCGACACCGTCATCGTCAGGGCCTGCGACTCGTCGGAGCTCTTCATCGTGGCACCGCCGAGGAACGCGGCGTTGCTGTTGGCACCGGGGTAGCCGGGATTGTTGATCCCGAAGTAGTTGATCGGGTCACTGTAGTTATCCCAACCGTTGGTGATGCCGCCGTAGACCGTCAGCTGGTCGTTCACAGTCCAGACATCGAGGATGCCGGTGTGGGTAAACGGCTCGCCGTACTGCATCGTGTAGGCGTGCGTGTAGAAGAAGTTGCCGATCGCCGGCACCACCTCATACCCGATGATCGTGTAGAAGTGCCCGAACTTCACGGCATGGTCGCCATACCCGAGCTCACCGTAGAGCTGTGGCATGGCGAGGCCGTAGTACTTGTTGCCCCAGTCCGGCGCGCCACCCGTTCCCGCCGCATTGGGCTGATAGAGCAGGTTGCCGTCGAGACCGCGGGCCGTCGTGAAGATGTAGTCGGTGCCGTAGAGCAGGTCCACGCGACCGCCCCAGTCCCAGGTGTTGGCGTCCAGATCCAGCACCTTCTCGTTGACGAGGTAGAGCTGGTTCATCTGGCCCTGCCAGGCCCGGTCGTTGAACGTGACCGGGCCGTTCCAGGGGGCTCCCCAGTTGTTGGCGCCGATGCCCGCGTCGATCCAGCCGTAGGTCGAGATGCCGCGCTCGGTGAGGAACGGACGCTCGAGATACCGGACGGGCCCCTCCTCCTCCGACGCCTCCTGGGCCGCCTCCTGCGGGGGCAGAGCCCGCATCTGGTAGGCGTCCTCCTGAGGAACGTTGGGAATCGCGGGGGCGGGCGCCGGGGCCGACGGCACGTCGGCCTGGGCGACCTGGGTGTAGAGACTCGGGTCGAGCTGGGCTTGCTCGGCCGCGGTGGCGGAGGTGGCGGCGGCCGTCAGCAGGCCGCCGGCCACCCACAGGGGCAGCTTGAACTTGGCGAATCGCATGGTCTGGGGTGCTCCCAAGGCATGGGTGTGATGAATACGGGCCGCATCCGACGCGGTCCGCGTGGCGTTCCGGTCCGGGGAAAAGCGACCCCGCGCACGCTCCGCCAAGCGCGTGCCCGTAGCCAAACCTTGTCCCCCCGCCTAAGCCTTGAATCGGCCCGAAACCGGGCCAAAAAATCAGGTTCCCGAGGCAAGCGGCAAGGTCTGCGGAACCGGACCAGCGCCCCGGAAAACCTTGCCGGTCGGGCGGCGCAGCGAAGGCTCAGACCTCGGCCAGGGCGCCCGACAGCAGCGCCTCGACAAACTGCTCCGGCGCGAATGGCTCGAGGTCGTCGGCCCCCTCGCCGAGGCCCACGAACTTGACCGGCAGGCCGAACTGCTCCGCCACCGGCACGATCACGCCCCCCCGGGCCGAGCCGTCGAGTTTCGCCAGCACGATCCCGGTGCAGCCGGCGGCCTCCTTGAAGCCCTTGGCCTGAGAGAGAGCATTCTGGCCGGCGGTGGCGTCGATCACCAGCAGCGTCTCATGGGGCGCGTCGGGGATCTGCTTGGCGATCACCCGGCGGATCTTGCCGAGCTCCTGCATCAGATTCGACTGCGTCTGCAGCCGGCCGGCGGTGTCGACGATGCAGATGTCGAAGCCGCCCTCGACCGCCCGGGCCACCGCCCGATGGGCCACGCTCGCCGGATCGCTGCCGGTCTCGCCGCGGACGATTTCCGCCCCGACGCGGCCGGCCCACATCGCGAGCTGCTCGACCGCCGCGGCCCGAAACGTGTCGCCGGCCCCGAGCACCACCCGCTTGCCCTGCCGCGTGAACAGCCGCGCCAGCTTGGCGATGGAGGTCGTCTTCCCCGAGCCATTGACGCCGGTGACGAGGATCACGGTCGGGCCGCCCGCGGCCGTGGCCAACCCCGCCTCGGCCGGTCGCAGCCGCTCCAGGAGCTGCCCGCGGATGCTGTCGAGCACGGCCTTCGGCTCGACGACCCGGGCGCGCAGCCGGGTGCCCACGTCGGCCACGATCGCCTCGGCGGCCGACGGCCCCATGTCGGTCTTCACGAGCGCGGCGCGGAGCTCGGCCAGGAACTCGTCGTCGACCAGCCGCCCCTCCCGCTTGAACAGGTCGCGGACGTCCGTCGAGAGCACCTTCGCGGTCTTGGCGAGACCCGCCTTGAGCCGGTCGAGAAAGCCCATCTCAGGTCTCCTGTGCCTTGGCGTCGGCCACGAGCTGGCCGAGGATCCCGGACACGAACCGGGGCGAGGATTCGCCGCCGTAGCGCCTCGCCAGTTCGATCGCCTCGTCGGCGATGACCGCGGGCGGCGTGTCGGTGTGGCCGAGCTCGAAGGCCGCGATCCGGAGCACCGCCCGGTCGGTGGCGGCCATCCGGGCAAGCCGCCAGTTGGCCGACCGCGACTCGACCAGTTCATCGAGCGCGTCGCGGTGCTCGAGCACACCCGCCACGAGCGCGTCGGCGAACTCCACCAAGGGCCCCGACCGGAGCCGCCCACGGTGAAATCGATGGATCACCGCCAGCCGGTCGGCGCCCGGGCGCCGCTCGCCGGCGAGGTCGAGCTGGTACAGGCTCTGGAGGGCCACCTCGCGGGCCCGGCTGCGGCGGCTCATGCGACCCGGCTCCCGTCGCCCGCGATCGCCGCGAGCAGGCCGATCATCTCGACGGCCGCCGCCGCACACTCCGCCCCCTTGTTGCCGGCGAACCCGTCGGCCTGCGAGCCGCCGGCCCGGGCGAGCGCCTGGGCGAGCGTGTCACAGGTGAGCACGCCGAAGATCACGGGCAGGCCATGAGCCCGGGCCGCAGCCTCGATGCCGGCGGCGACGGCGTCGGCGATCACACGATCGTGGCTCGTCTCACCCTTGATGATCGCCCCCAGGCAGAGCACCGCGGCGTAGCGGCCGGTGGCGGCGAGCCGGTCGGCGGCCAGCGGCAGCTCGAAGGATCCCGGCACCCAGGCCACGTCGAGGCGTTCGGGGGGCAGACCCGTGGCCCGTAGCCTCGCGATGGCGGCCTCGAGCAGCCGGCGGGTGATCGGCTCGTTCCAGCGGGCCACGACCACGGCCACGCGACTGCCCTCCGGCAGCCGGTCGGGCGAACCCTCGAGGATGCGATGCGAACCGTTCTTCATCCGGCTGTCGGCTTTCGGATTGGGTTGGCGGCTGCGTCAGCCCTTGAGGCTGGCGAGGAACTCGGCGTTCGACGCGGTCTTGGAGAGCCGGTTTCCGAGCAGTTCCATGGCGTCGGTCGGGTTCATCTCGGCGAGCACCCGCCGGAGCACGCAGATCCGGCGGTATTCATCCGGCTCGAGCAGCATCTCCTCG
>JBJTPO010000201.1:0-5413 GCA_046075145.1 Planctomycetota bacterium | reverse complement strand
CTCGGCCAGCTGCTCGGGGCTGACGATGCCCTGGGACGTGAGGAGCTTCGAGAAGGCGTCGGTGGCGGCCATGGCGGAGGGTGCGGCGGCGGGCTCTAGCCGGCGGGCTGGGCGGTGGCGTCGAGGAAGGTGTCGGCGTGTTCGTAGCCGGGGGCGCAGGTGCAGAGAAACACGAGTTCCTCGGTCCCGGTGTTGCGGATGGTGTGCCGCTGGCCGGGGGGGATCGCGATCGCGTCACCCGGCCCCACGGCGCGGGTGTCGGGGCCGACGGTCATCGCGGCGGAGCCCGAGAGGATGTAGTAGATCTCCTCGGTCACACCGTGGTGGTGGGGTGTGGTCGCGCAGCCCACGCCGAGCCGGGCCTCGGCCAGGCTCTGCTGGCGGATCGCGGAGTTGCGGTGGGCCAGCAGTTCGCGAATCGTCGAGCCATCGACGGTCGTGAAGGGAACGGTGTCGCGGTGATTGACGATGTCCATGACGCTCGCGAATCGGGCTCGCGGTGCGGCGGTTCCGCCCCGAGTGCCTCAGGATACCAGACGCCCGTGGAAGTGCAGCACCGCCGGCAGCACGGGCCGGTGCTCCCAGGCGACGGCGTCGGGCAGGGCCGCGGGGTCGAACGAGCCGTCACCCTCGACCACCATGATGCTCGCGGCCGGGGCCGCGGCCAGGACCGTCGCCACGAGCGCCATCAGGTCGTCACGCCGGTCCTGGAACATGCTCCAGGGGGGCGAGACGAAGGTCAGCCACGGGGCCGACACCGGCAGGTCGGGAAACCGCTTCGTCCACGTGAACACGTCGCCCGGCCGCACCTCGCACCGCTCGGCCACGCCCAGGTCGTGGGCCGAGCGGCGGATCGCGTCGGCCGTGGGGAAGTGGCGTTCCGTGAAGACCGCCCGGGCCGCGCCCCGGCTGAGGGCCTCGAATCCCAGCGCGCCGGTGCCGGCGAAGAGATCCAGCACCAGCGCGTCGCGAACGCCCGTGCCGAGCAGGTCGAAGAGCGACTCGCGGACGCGGTCCTTCATCGGCCTGGTCGGGCCTCCCGGCATGTGGGTGAGTCGCCGGCCCCGCAATGATCCGCCGATGATGCGGGGAGGTTCGGCCGCGTCGCCGGCGGGCGACGGCGGGGCCGGACGGTGGCGGGGCATGAACGAACTCCGGCGGGTGGCCTGGGCTGGGGCGACGCGTGGTATCGTAGCGGCTGGCCGGAAGGATCCGGACCGGAACCACGCTGGAGGAGCGGACGATGACGAGGCTGTGGCGGGCGGTGATCGTGGCCGTGGGCCTGATCGCAGGTGGTGGAACCGGGGTGGCGGAGGAACCCGCGGTCAGCGGGGTTGCAGCGGCGCCGGGCCAGGGGGCCGAACCGCAGGCGGCGTTCGCCGCCGCGGTGGCCGAGATCAAGAAGCTGATGGCAGACCTTACGGTGCTGCAGTCCCAGTACCAGCAGCCCGACGCGGACCGCGCCGCGCTCGAAAAGCAGTTCGAGGAAAAAAAGGCGGCAGCCGAGACGGCCGGAAAGCGGCTCGAAGACGCCGCCGTCGCGGTGCTCGCGGTCGCGCCGGACGATGCCGGGGCCCGCGAGATCGCCTCCGGCGTGATGGCCGGCTCGCTCCAGGCGGACGACCCCGGCAAGACGCTCGCGGTGGCCGCGGCCCTCGAAAGGGCCGGGGCCGTTGATGGCAACGCGGCACTGCTCGCCGCGATGGCCGCCGCGCTCATGTCGCGGCTCGACGAGGCCGACGCCTGGATCGAGAAGGCGGCGGCCTCGGCCACGCCCGAGCAGGTGGCCGAGGTGCGGGCCACGGTGGGCCGCGACCGCGCGAAGGTGACGGCCGAGTTGGCCAAGCGGAAGGCCGAGGCCGAGGCCGATGACCTGCCCCGTGTGAAACTCGAAACCTCGGCCGGTGACCTGACCGTGGAGTTGTTCGAGAACGAGGCGCCCAACACCGTGGCCAACTTCCTTACGCTCGTGGAGAAGGGTTTCTACGACGGCACGCCGTTTCACCGCGTGATCAACGGCTTCATGGCCCAGGGGGGCGATCCGACCGGCACGGGCGCGGGTGGCCCCGGCCACGCGATCGCGTGTGAGTGCGACCGGCCCGACGCGAGGCTGCATTTCCGCGGCACGCTCTCGATGGCCCACGCCGGCAAGGACACGGGCGGCTCGCAGTTTTTTCTCACCTTCCGCCCGACCGACCACCTCGACGGCAAGCACACCGTGTTCGGCCGCGTGCTCGCCGGCGACGAGGTGCTCGCCCGGCTGGCCCGCACCCAGGACGGCCAGGGCCGGCCTGTTCCGGGCGTGGAGCCGGATACAATCGTCAAGGCTGAGGTGGTGCGGAAGCGGGGACACAAATACGAGCCCGCCACGCTGCCCGACCCCAAAAAGCAGTAGGGCGGCCTGCTTCCGCAACCCGTCCCGCGCCCGGAGAACGATCCATGCGGTTCCCATCCGTCATCCTCGTCGTGGCCCTTGCGGCCGTGCCCCGCGCCGCCACGACCGCCGAGCCGTCCGCCCCGCCCGTGAAGGAGGCCGCCCCGATGCCCGCCGACGCCGAAAGCCCCGAGTCCGAGGTCGAGTCCGATGTCAAGAACCCCGCCCTGGTCGGCCGCGTGCCCGACGACCAGTTGCCCAAGACCGAAGCCGAGTGGCGAAAGCGGCTCACCGATCAGCAATATCGCGTCACCCGCCAGAAGGCCACGGATCGTGCCTTCACCGGCGAATACACCGACACCGAGACCCCCGGCACCTACCGCTGCGTCTGCTGCGGCGAGCCCCTCTTCAAGTCGGGCGAGAAGTTTCACAGCGGCTGCGGCTGGCCGAGCTTCACGGCGCCGGTCGACGGCGTGAAGGGGAAGACGATCGCCGAGCATGAGGACCGCACCCACTTCATGATTCGCACCGAGGTCACCTGCCGCCGCTGCGGCTCCCACCTCGGCCACGTCTTCAACGACGGCCCGCCCCCGACGGGCCTGCGCTACTGCATCAACTCCTCGTCGATCGTGCTCGACGCCGAGAAGCCGGCACCGAAGCCCGCGGAGAAGAAGTAGGGCAGTCGGTCGGCTCCGTCCTGTCGCTCGAAGGCGAGGGGCAACCCCGACCCGCGCTGTCCGCTTCCGGGGTACACTTCGTAATCCCGACTCTCGGACCGCGCGCGACCGCCCACCCATGAATCCCCTCCTCGATGACGCCGGCCCGGTCGCCGGACATCCGCCGGGGAAGCTGGATCCGTTTCCGGGGTACCGGCCTCCGGCCACGGCCTACGACGAGTTGTCGGGCGCCGATGGGCGTCCTCGGCCCCACTGGCAGCGGCTGGTCGATCTGCTCGGCTCCTGGCAGCCGGCGGAACTCGCCGACCGCTGGGAGCAGGCCCGCCGGCTGATGCGCGACAACGGCGTCACCGCCACCGTGCCCGACGCCGCGGCCAGCGAGCAGCGGCCCTGGGTCCTCGATCCGATTCCGCTGGTGATCGCCCCGGGCGACTGGGCCCGCCTCGAGGTGGGCATCAACCAGCGGGCCCGAGTGCTCGATGCGCTCCTGGCCGACCTGTACGGCCCGCAGCACGTGTTGCGGGAGGGCATCGTGCCGCCGGAGCTGGTCTTCGCCAATCCGGCCTACCTCCGCTGTTGCCACGGGATCCAGCCGCCCGGCGACCGCTGGCTCCACCTCCATGCCGCGGTCGTGGTCCGCGATCACGACGGCAAGTGGCTCGCCCTCGGCGATCGCACGGGAGTGCCGCAGGGGCTCGGCTACGCACTCGAGAACCGGCTGGCCGTGTCGCGGCTCTTTCCCGACGTGTTTCAGGAGTGTCACGTGGAGCGGCTGGCGCCGTTCTTCATCTCGCTCCGGGCCTTGCTGCGGGGCCTGCTGCCCGGCCGCGACACGCCGCGGGTGGCCCTACAGAGCCCCGGGCCCTCGAGCGCCACCTACTTCGAAGACGCCTACCTCGCCCGTTACCTCGGTTTTCCACTCGTCGAAGGGGGCGACCTGGCCGTCCGCGGCGAGCGGCTTCACCTCAAGACGCTCGGCGGGCTCGTGCCGCTCGACGTGCTCTTCCGACGGGTGCCCGATCGGCTCTGCGATCCGCTCGAACTCGACGGGGCGGCGCTCGAGGGAACGCCCGGGCTCGTGCAGGCGATCCGCCAGGGGCGGGCGGCGGTGGCCAACGCCATCGGCAGCGGCCTCGTCGAATCGCCCGGCTTCGCCGAGTTTTTGCCGGCCGTGTCGCGGCGGCTCCTCGGCGAGGACCTCCTGCTCGCCTCGCCCCACTCCCGCTGGTGCGGCATCCCGGCCAACCTCGACCGTGTGCTCCGGTCGCTCGACGAGTGCGTGCTCGAGCCGGTGGTACCCAGGCGCGGCATGAAGCGGTTCGTGCCAGCCCTGCTCGACTCTCGGGCCCGCGCCCGTCTCGTGGACGAGATTCGCTCCCGGCCGGGCGACTGGGTGGGCCGCGAGCGGGTGGAGCGGTCGGTGGCCCCCTGCTGGAACGAGTCCGCGATCTCGCCCGCCTCCGTGCTGCTCCGGTGCTTCGCCGTGGCCGTGCCGGAGGGCTACCAGACGATGCGGGGCGGGCTCGCCCGGATGAGCGTGGGCCGCGCCGCGGGCGAGGAACTGCTGCTCTCCACCCAGGGCTCGAAGGACGTGTGGGTGCTCTCCGAGGGGCCCGTGCAGCAGGTGTCGCTGTTGCGTCGGCCCGGGCAGCCCCTGCCCCTGCGCCGCAGCGGTTACGACCTGCCCAGCCGAGTGGCCGACCACCTGTACTGGCTTGGCCGCCACGCCGAACGGGCCGAGGGCACGGCCCGCCTGCTCCGCACCGTGGCCAGTCGGCTCGCCGCCGAGGCCAATCGCGACGCGGCGGTCGAGATGGCGATCATGCTGGCGGCGCTCGCGGGCCAACTCGGCGCGCGGCGGGAGTGGCTCGAGCCCGGTGGGATGGCCACTCTGCGGGACATGCGGGCGGAGGTCGAGGCGCTCGCGGGCGACCCCGGCCGCCCCGGCGGCATGCAGGAGGGCATCGACCGGCTCTGGCGCACGGCGTCAGTCGTCCGCGACCGGATCTCGATCGACGCTTGGAAGGTGCTCTCGCGGGTGCGGCGCGACTGCCTGGCCGGCCGCTCGGCGGCCGGCGGCCGGGGCGGCGACGTGCTTGGCCTGCTCGACACGCTGATCATCGACCTGACCGCGTTCGCCGGGCTCGGCACCGAGAGCATGACCCGCGGGCCGGGCTGGCGGTTCCTCGACATGGGCCGACGCGTGGAGCGGGCCGCGGCCGCGATCCAGCTGCTGCTGCCGACCCTGGCCGCACCGCGGCCACCGGGCGTGCGTTCCGACGCGCTGCGGCTGGAGGAGATGCTGCTCGAGATCGCCGACAGCTCGATGACCTATCGCAGCCGCTACCTCGCCCTGCTGGAG
>JBJTPO010000200.1:0-1944 GCA_046075145.1 Planctomycetota bacterium | reverse complement strand
GGCAGCCCTACTGGCACCCCGGTTGGACCGACCCCGACCCGCACTACCGGGCGATCCGCCGCGAGCACACCAAGCGGGCCCTGCGGCTTGCGGCCGAGCTGGGGGCTCGGTCGATCTCGACCGAGCCCGGCGGCGAGCTGGCGCCCGGTCAGTCGCGACGGGAGGCCGAAGCCATATTCTACGAGGAGATCATGCCCGTTCTCGATGTGGCGGCGGCCTCCGACGTCATGCTCCTGGTCGAGCCTGAGCCGGGGCTCCTGATCGAGACGTTCGAGCAGTATCTGGAGTTCGCGACGCGGGTCGATCACCCGGCGCTTGGCCTCAACTTCGACGTCGGCCATGCCTACTGCGTGGCCGACGATCCGGCCGAATGGGTGCCCAGGCTCGTGGGCCATACGAAGCATTACCACGTCGAGGACATCGCGGCGACGCGGGTCCACCACCACCTTGTGCCGGGGGAGGGGGCGATCGACTTCGCCGCGGTGCTCACCGCCATCGCCACCCACACGCCCGACACCTGGGTGACCGTCGAGTTGTATCCCTACCGCGATCGCCCCGACGACGCCGCCCGCGCGGCCCGCTCGCATCTTCTGGCGGTCGCTGCCGCCGCCGGCGTGGAGCTGGCCTGATGCTCACCTGGCTGCGGCTGGTCCGCGTCCCCAACCTGGCCACGGCGGCCGCCGATCCGCTGGCGGGCTATCTGATCGTGTCGGGCCTGAGGGAGGTGGGTTGGCCCGCGGCAGCCTGCTGGCTGGCCGTCGCGGCCGTCGTGGTGCTCTACGCCGCCGGCATGGTGCTCAACGACGTGTGCGATCTCGAACTCGACCGGGTGGAGCGACCCGAGCGGCCGTTGCCGAGCGGAGTCATCTCGGTGGGCCAGGCCGCGACGGTCGGCGCGGCGCTCCTGGTCGGCGGCGTCGCCCTGGCGGTGGCCGCGGCCGTGGCGGCGGCGTCTCCCTGGCCGGCCGTCGTCGGCGGAATCCTGGCCGCGGCGATCTGGATCTACGACCGACACGCCAAGGGCACGGCGGCCGGGCCGCTGGTCATGGGAAGCTGCCGCTCGCTCGCCTGGCTCCTGGGCATGACGGCCGCCGGCGGGCCGACGCAGCCGGCCGAATGGCTCGTGCCGGCGGGCATGGGCGTGTACGTGGCCGGGATCACGCTCTTCGCCCGCGACGAGGCGGGCCGGAGCCGCACCGGTCTGCTCGCCGCGGCCGCGGTCGTGATGCTGTGCGGGTTGGCCCTGGCGGCCGGCCTCGTCTGGCTGCCGGGCCAGGGGGCCGTGGAACTGGCCGGGGGCCTGCGGATGCCCTCGTCCACCTGGCTCATGCTCTGGAGCGTGATCGCCACCTCGATCCTGCTGCGGGCCGCGCTGGCCGCCGTTGACCCCGAACCGGCCCGCGTGGGCCTCGCCATCGGCAACGCGATCATGTCGGTCATCACGCTCGACGCCGTGCTCGTGCTGGCCCGCTGCGGCGAGCGCTGGGCCATCGTCGTCCTCTGCCTGCTCGTCTGGTTCCTGCTCTGGAAGCGGCTCGTTCCCCCCACGTGACCCTTGCCGCCGCGTGCTCCATGCGTCTCGGCTTCAGCACCAACAGCATCGGCGACGTCGACCCGCTCGAGGCGGTGCCGCTCTTGGCCAACCTCGGCTACCGCTCGCTGGCGATCACGCCCGACCGGCATCTGCTCGATCCCTTTGCGCCGGGGCTCGCGGCGGAGGTCGCCCGCTGGCGCACGGCGCTCGCGGCCCACGGCCTGGCCTGCGTGATCGAGACCGGCGCCCGGCACCTGCTCGACCCGCTCGTCAAGCACGAGCCCACGCTCGTCTCGGCCGAGCGGGCGGCCCGCGACCGCCGGGTGGACTTCACGAAGCGGGCGATCGAGATCGCGGCCGAACTCGGTGCGGGCTGCGTCTCGCTCTGGAGCGGCGTAGGCCGCGACGCC
>JBJTPO010000199.1:0-2570 GCA_046075145.1 Planctomycetota bacterium | reverse complement strand
TCCACGATCACGAGGCCGAGGTTGGCGAAGTGGATGTCGGCCCCGGCGAGCCGATGGGTGCCGATCACGATGTCCACGCCCTTGCGGGCCAGGCCTTCGAGCGTGTCCCGTTCCTCGGCCGTGCTCGAAAGCCGTGACAGGGCCCGGATCACGAAGGGAAACTCCGCGAACCGGGCGGTGAAGGTGCGGCGATGCTGCTCGCAGAGCACGGTGGTGGGCACGAGCACGGCCACCTGCATCCCCGCCTCGGCCGCCTTGAAGGCCGCCCGCATGGCGAGCTCCGTCTTGCCGTAGCCGACATCGCCGCAGAGCAGCCTGTCCATCGGCCGGGGCTTCTGCATGTCCTCGCGGATGGCCTCCATCGCGGTGAGCTGGTCGGGCGTCTCGTCGAAAGGGAACGCCTCCTCGAACTGCCGCTGCCAGGGCGTGTCGGCCGGGAAGGCGATCCCCGGGCGGCTCGCGCGGGTGGCCTGGAGGCGGAGCATGTCGGCGGCCATGTCGGCCACGGCCTGCTCGACCGCCGCCTTCTGCTTGGCCCAGGCCGCCCCACCAATCTTGGCGAGCTTGGGGGCGAGCTTCGTGCCGCCGACATACTTCTGGACCAGCTCGATCGCGGAGGCCGGCACGTAGATCTTCGTGCTCTCGGCAAACTCGAGCTCGAGAAACTCCTCGGTGCGGCCGTGCTTCTCCAGCAGCTTGAGCCCGCGGTAGCGGCCGATCCCGTGGGCCACATGCACGACGTAGTCCCCCTCGTGTAGGTCGAGGAAGGTGTCGATCGCCCGGGAGAGCCGCTGCCGTGCCGGCCGCGTGGAGACCTCCTCGCGGTTGAAGAGTTCGGCGCTGCTCACGAGCACGAGCTTCTCGGGCACCACGCGGAAGCCGCCCGACAGCCGGCCGCGGGCGAAGTGAAGCCGCTGGGTGCGGGCCGGGGCCGAATCGGTGAGCAGCTCGGCCAGCCGCTGCTCCTCGGCCTCGCTCGGGCAGACGACCCACACCTCCTGATCCTTGCCCACCGTCTCGAGTTCTTCGCGGACGCGGTCGAGCGATCCGGTGAATCGTTCCACGCTCTCGATCGCGAGCGACGCGGTGGCGTCGAGGCTCGAGGGGGGGATCGCGGCCAGGGCCAGCGACGGGAACCGGTGCAGCCGGGCGAAGACGTCGTCCGGGGCGAACAGGCCGGCGATGTCGCCGAGCCGCTCATGAAACCGCGTGGCCTCCTCGGCGCACTCTCCCGGCTCGATCAGCGCCACGCAGGAGCCCGGTGGCAGCAGGTCGGCCAGGTGGGTGTGTCGCGTGGCGCCGGCCTCGGCGGCCAGCGCCGTCAGGTCGATCGACGGGAGCTCCGCGACGCTCCGCTGGGAGACCGTGTCGAAGCTCCGCAGCGACTCGATCTCCTCGCCGTAGAGCTCCATCCGCACGGGACGGTCCCAGTCGGCGGCGAACAGATCCACGATCCCGCCGCGGCGGGCGAAGGAGCCGGGTGTGTCGATGGCGTCGGCCGCCTGCCAGCCGCGGGCGGCGAGCCACTCGGCCAGTTCCTCCGGATTGACCGTGCCGCCGACCGCGAGCCGCCGGGTGCCTGCTTCGATCGCCCGCGGATCGACCAGCGGCGCGAGGATCGCCTGGATGCTCGTCACGACCAGGGGCGGGGGGGCGGCTTCGGGCAGCGCCAGCCGCTTGACGACCGCCAGCCGCTCGGCCTCGATCACGTTGTCGGGGCTCGGCTCCTCGCCGAGATCCTCGACGGCCGGCAGCAGCACCGCGGGCACGTCGGAGAAGAGCGCGGAATCATCAACGAAGGCCTCGGCCTCGGCGGCGTGGGGCAGCACGACGACGATCGTGCCCGCCGACGCGCCAACGGGACTGACCCGGCCGCCGCTGCCGGCCTTCAGTACCGCGGCCACGGCCAGCGCGCACGCCGATCCCCAGGTTCCGCCGATCGTGCCGCCGTGTCCCTCGCGGAGACTGGCGACGACGTCGGCGAACCCGGCATGCTGCTCGAGCGTGTCGGCGAGGCGGGCCAATCGCCCGCCAGGCCGTGCGGGGCCGCGCGTCAAAGGACTCCGATTATTGCAATTTTTCTGGGACTTTTCGCGTTTCCCAGGGAATCGTGTATTTTTGACACGTCCTGGTTTTCAATCCCGTTCCCTGCCTGGAGCCCCGTCATGGCCACCGCCTCCCGATCCCCCGCTTCGACCGCCTTCGTTTCCGGGGCCGACGTGGTGGTCGAGTCGCTCATCCGGCAGGGAGTGGACGTGATCTTCGCCTATCCCGGCGGGGCGAGCATGCCGCTCCACCAGTCGCTGACCCGCTTTGGCGACAAAATCCGCACGATCCTTCCCCGGCACGAGCAGGGGGGGGGCTTCGCGGCCCAGGGCTATGCTCGGGTCACCGGCAAGCCCGGCGTCTGCATGGCCACCAGCGGCCCCGGGGCCCTGAATCTCGTCACGGCCATCGCCGACGCCAAGATGGACAGCGTGCCGCTGATCGCGCTCACCGGGCAGGTTGGCACGAGCGTGATCGGCACCGACGCCTTCCAGGAGACCCCGATCGTCGAGGTCTGCCGCGGG
>JBJTPO010000198.1:0-2278 GCA_046075145.1 Planctomycetota bacterium | reverse complement strand
CGGCCAACCATCTCTCCTGGCTCGACGGCTTTCTTTTGCCACTGGCTGCACCGCGGCCGGTGCGGATGGTGGTCTACGGCCCCAACATCCAGGGCAAGTTCCTCAACATGCTCGCCGACCAGTGGCGGTTCATCCTCTTCGACCCCAAGCCCAAGTCGATCGGCCGGGCACTCAAGGCGATCCAGGGGGGCCTGGCCGACGGCGACTGCATCGGCATCTTCTGCGAGGGGGGCATCTCCCGAACCGGCCAGATCCTCGGCTTCAAGCGGGGCCTCGAATGGCTCCTGGAGCGGGTCGAGTCGCCGATCCTGCCGGCCTCGATCGACGGCATGTGGGGCAGCCTGCTCTCCTACTCGGAGGGCCGCTACTTCACGAAGTGGCCCCGCGGCTTCCGCCGGACCGTGACGCTCACCTTCGGCACGCCGCTGCCGGTCGGCACCTCCACCGACCTGGCCCGGCTCGCGCTCCAGGAGCTCACCGCGAAGGTCGTCCGCCGACGGATGCTCGGTCGCCGCCCGCCGCGGGACTTCATCGGCGATTGGGCCGCGGCCTGCGCCGAGGCCGAAGCCTTCGATGGCGCCTGCCTCGTGCGGCGCGAGGATCGGCTGGTCGCCTCGCTCGCTCCCGGCGACCCGCTTGCGGCCACGCTGGGCACGCACGCGGAGTCGCTGCTCGGCATCGCCACGACCCTCGTCGATTCCGCCCGCCCGGCCCGCGAGATCGCCCACACGCTCGTCGCCACACGGGCCACGATCTGGCTGGCCCGCGTCGAGCAGGTCGAGGCCCTCGCCGCCGAACGGGCCGCCGCCCCGAAACTCGCCGACCATCTCTCCGCGATCGTGATGCCCATCACCGCGGCGGCCGACCTGCCCTGGGCCCGTCACGCCGCCGAGCGGTTTTGGGAAGCGCACGGCATCGAGCCGGTGGTGGCCTCCTGTCCGCGGGAGGCCGGCTGCCTCGTGGCGATGAACACGCCGCCGGCCCGCGCGGCCGGTGACTTCGAGATCACCCACAAGCCCGACACGCTCGGCCGCGTCCTGAACGGCGGCGTGGTCTGGCCACGCGCGGCGCTCCGGCCGCCGCTGGGGCTGCCGCCGCCAGGGGCCCCGGGCATCCCCGCTGATGCCGAGGCCACGCTCCTGATCTCGGCGTTGATCCCCTCCGCTGCTAACGCGACACCCGGGGCCATCCTCCTGGCCGACGCCCTGGATGTCGACAAGGAGGGCTTCCTCGTGCCTCGCACCGCGAGGACCGAGGACGCTGTCGGTGGGTAAATCACCGGTCTCCACCGGTCAATCTTGGTGCGAGGTCGCAAACGCGGTATTCTTGAAGTCTCGCACCCCTAGCTCAATTGGATAGAGCATCGGTCTACGGAACCGAAGGTTGCAGGTTCGAGCCCTGCGGGGTGTAGTTCTAGCTTTACGCCCGGCGGGGCATCCATGCCCCCGGCGGGCTTCGCGGCCCTCGAGCCTCCGGCTCCGGCCGCCGGCCGCACCTCCGGGCGGCCGTGCTCGTTCGCGTTGTGGCGCGCGACGGCCGTGCAGACGAATCCGATCCGCGGCTACTGCCGGCAATGGACTGCTCGGGTTTGCCCATGCCAATCGAGCGGCGTAGGAAACCGAGCGCAGCAAGGATTGCGGAGCGAGGGTTCCTCCGAGCGACCGGAGGGCAGGATGCCCGTAGGGAGCGTCCGGCGAGATGGCATGGGCAACCCCGAGCCTGCGTCGCCCGGGAGCGTCCGTCTCGACGGCATGGGCAACCCCGCGCCGCGGCACCAGACAGCGTGACGCCCGGTTGCGACTGGGCTTGGGAGTTTCCCGGGCCGGCCGCTAGGCTCCCGGCATGGAACGGGCGTCCACCATCCATCGCGTCGTCGGGTTCGACCCCGGCCTCAACACCACCGGCTACGGGATCGTGGAGTGCCACGGCGCGGGTGTGAGGCTCGTCGAGGCGGGCACGGTCCGGTCGCGGGGCGAGACGATCGAGACGCGGCTGGCCTCCATCCATGCCGGCGTCCGCGAGGTGCTCGAGGCCTTCGCTCCCTCGGCGATGGCGATCGAGCAGGTGTTCGCCCACGCAAGGTTCCCCAAAGCGGCGATCCTCCTGGGCCACGCCCGGGGCGTGATCTGCCTGGCGGGCGTGCAGGCGGGCCTCGCCGTCCACCACTACCTCCCGAACCGCGTGAAGAGCACGCTCACGGGCTCCGGCCACGCCGGCAAGGAGCAGATCCAGGCCGCCGTGCAGCGGGAGCTCGGCCTCGCCGCCCGGCCCGAGCCCG
>JBJTPO010000197.1:0-1205 GCA_046075145.1 Planctomycetota bacterium | reverse complement strand
CGGGAGGCCAAGGGCAACAAGGACCGCATCAGCGTGCTGCCGGAATGCCTCGTGGCGACGCTTTCCAGTTCACTCGACCGCTGGCGGGCGGAGCATGCGTTGGCCGTGACCCGGGGCGCGGGTCGCGTGCGACTGCCGACGGCGCTCGAGCGCAAGTATCCGACACTCGAAACCGACTGGGCCTGGCAATGGGTGTTTCCCGCGGCCCGAGACTATTTCGACCGGGCGGCGGGCCGTCACTATCGCCACCACGTGCATGAGAGCACGATCCAACGTGCGGTTCGCGACGCCGCCCGGGAGGCACGGCTGCCGAAGCGAGCCACGTGCCAAACGCTGAGGCACTCGTTCGCCACCCATCTACTGGAGGCCGGCCACGACATTCGCACGGTCCAGGAGTTGCTGGGCCACAACGACGTTCGGACGACGATGATCTACGCCCATGTGCTGAACCGTGGCGGCCCGCTGATCCGCAGCCCGGCCGACCGCCTCTGCGGCCCGGTCTTATCACGCCCGCCCGCCGCGGAACCCCGGCCGCGGCCCGGCCGGGGATCACCCTAACCCTGGACGGTTATGTGACTTGCACTCCATCCCCCAACGGCCGTACCGTTCTTATCACGCTCGCAGCTGGGCTTAGCGAGAACCAGAGAAATAAAAGTGCGGCCTCATAAATCACGTCGCCTTGCTCTTGCCAACCGGATCCGAAATGCCATCAACCTTGTGCGAGCGTATTGCAGCGCCTTTGCTCGACCTCCATCGCAAGACCACGCCGGTGCTCGCGGTTGTTCTGCTTGGTGCCGTGGCCGCGTCCGCCATGGCGTATGGGTTCCTCATCGGGAATCATCACATTGCGTGGGGCGGAGCCCTCGTGACCGTGGTGGCGTGGTACGGCTTTCTGTTGAGCGGCTGCGAGCGACTGCTTACCGCTAAGGACCAGCGAATCATGGCCCTGGAGCAGCAGTTGGCCCGCAAGGCCGAACCAGGCGTTGGAGCAGACTCGCGATAGCGTCCTGCGGTATGGTGAGCGGGTTGGCCGCAAGCTGCTCAACTTGATCGTTCCGCGGGGATTGCCTCGCGACCGTTGAGCGGTTATACTTGCGGTATGAAAACCGCCGTTTCGATCCCTGACGACGTATTCGAGGATGCCGAGCGCCTAGCGTCTCGGCTCCGTACTTCCCGCAGCCAACTCTACGCTCGGGCCCTCGCGG
>JBJTPO010000196.1:0-2586 GCA_046075145.1 Planctomycetota bacterium | reverse complement strand
GCTCGGCCGTGGGGTCGGCCGCGGGAATCTCCCAACAGGCGGCGAAGCCGCGGAAGTGGTCGATCCGCAACGCGTCGAACAGCGTGAAGGCGTGCCGCAGCCGGGCGATCCACCAGGCGTAGCCTTCCGCCGCATGCACCTCCCAGCGGTAGAGCGGATTGCCCCAGCGCTGGCCCGTCTGGGAGAAGTAGTCCGGCGGCACGCCCGCCACGACCGTCGGCCGGCCGCCCTCGCCCAGCGTGAACAGGTCGGGCCGACACCAGACGTCGGCGCTGTCCTGGGCCACGAAGATCGGCAGGTCGCCGATGATCGAGATGCCGAGGGCTGCCGCCTTGGCCCGCAGCCGTCGCCATTGGTCGTGGAAGAGGAACTGGCCCGTGCGGGCGTGGCCGATGCCGGCGGCGAGGTCGCGGCGGGCGGCGGCCAGGACGCCCGGCTCACGGCGGGCGACGTCGCCCGGCCAGTCGGTCCATGAGCGGCCGGCAAAGTGGGCCTTGAGCGCGACGAACAGCGTGTAGTCGTCGAGCCACCAGCCGTTCTCGTCGGTGAACCGCGCGAAGGCTTCCCGTAGCTCGGGCGACGCGCGGCCGGGAAACGCTGCCGCCACGTCGTGGAGCAGACCGAGCCGCGATCCGATCACGTCGCCGAATGCCACGTGGTCGGCCGGCAGCGGCGGGAACGCGGCCAGCCGGTCGGCGTCGACGAGTCCGTCGTCGCGGAGCCGGTCGAAGGAGATCACGAGCGGATTACCCGCGAAGGTGGAGAGCGTCTGGTACGGGGAATCGCCGAAGCCCGTGGGCCCCAGCGGCAGCACCTGCCAGTGCCGCTGCGCCATCTGGCTGAGCCGCCCGAGCCACCGCTCGGCCTCCGGTCCCAGTTCGCCGATCCCGAAGCGGCCGGGGAGCGAGGTGGGATGGAGGAGGATTCCGGAAGAACGTCCCTGGAGGTTCACGATTGCCTTTCTCGCCCCGGGGTGCTCACCGCTCGAGCACGGCCATCTCCACGGTCAGCCCCGGCCCGAAGGCGAGAGCCACGCAGGGGCCGCAGGCGTCGGCCAGGCGGAGCCGCTGGAGCACGAACAGGATGGTGGCGCTCGACATGTTGCCATGCTCGGCGAGCACGGCCCGGGACGCGGCCAGGGCGTCGGGCGGCAGCTCGAGCGCGGCCTCGACGGCCGTGAGGATCCGTGGCCCGCCGGGATGCACCGCCCACGACTCCACCGCGTCGGCAGCCACGCCCGCGGCGGCGAGCATCGCGCCCACCGCCGGAGCCAGGTGGGCCGCGATCAGTTCGGGGACGCGGGCCGAGAGGCTCATCTCGAAGCCGTGGTCGCCGATCAGCCAGCCCATCTCCCGCTGCGAGCCCGGCAGGATCCGGCTGGCCTGGTGCAGGAGCCGCCAGGGCCCCGGCCCTTCCGACGTGTCCGCGGCATCCCTGCGACAGACCGCGGCCGCCGCACCGTCGGCGAA
Organism: Planctomycetota bacterium; assembly: GCA_046075145.1. GTDB lineage: Bacteria > Planctomycetota > Planctomycetia > Pirellulales > UBA1268 > QWPN01. The sequence continues at coordinate 1,117 of JBJTPO010000196.1, read as the reverse complement.
CAGGCTGTTGGCCACGACGTGGTCATCGTGGTCGCCGTATTGAAAATGCAGGCTGCAGAGTTCCACGCACACCACGAGCACGACAGCGTCGGAGGCGGCGGCGAAGGCATCGGCCACGCGGAGGCCGTTGAAGGCCCCGTGGCAGCCCATGAAACCGACATGCGTGCGGGAAACGGCGGGCGGGAGGCCGAGGTCCTCGATCAGTTCGATGTCGACTCCCGGACTCGCGAACCCCGTGCACGAGCAGGTGACCAAATGGGTGATCGCGGCGGGGTCGATGGCCGCTGCGGTGACCGCCCGCCGTGCAGCCTCGACGGCCAGCCGGCCGGCCTCCAGCGCGTAGCGGGCCATCCGCTCCCCGGTGCTCGGGCCGCCTGCGGCGGTGCTCTCGGCCGGCGGGAAGAACTCCTGGGAAAAGCCCGGGCCGCAGGGATCGTCCAGCAGCACCGAGCCGCGGGAGCGGATGCCGCTTTTGCGATACAGCGCCTCGAGAGCCCGCTCGCGGCCGGGCGTGGCGTTGGCGAAGCTGGCGGCGAGCGTGGCGGCGTCACGTTGGGCGATCGCGTGGTCGGGCAGCGAGGTGCCGATACCGAGAAGCGTGAGGCTCATCCGTGGGCCTCCGGGGTGGGTGCACCGCCGATCACCAGCGGGACGACGCGGGCCGCGACGGCCGGGGCGAGCCGGGCCAACCGCAGCGCGGGGCCGACGAGCCACGGCCTCCGGACGACGAGCGACACACGGCGACAGCGGGCATGGTGGGCGGCGAAGTGCCGCCTGTGCACTCGATCATAGCGGATTCCGGCGGCGGCGACGTCGCCGGTGAGCCGGCCGCCGGGAGCGACCAGCGGTGTGACAGCCTCATCGCAGAGCCGCGCAGACGCCAGCGCCCAGCCCATGCCCTCGCCGGTGAACGGCTCCACGTAGCCGGCCGCGTCGCCGACGCGCAGGATGCGGCCCGACGGCGAGGCGACGGGGCGGCGCCGCGTGAGCGGCGGCGTGCCGCGGTAGGTCGCCTTCGCGAGTTGCTCGGCGGCCGCCGCTGTGGCGAGGCCGGCGGCCCGATCGCCCCCCGTCTCGGCGAGGACGCGGGCGATCGCCGCGGCGGGCGAGCCGACGG
>JBJTPO010000195.1:0-2587 GCA_046075145.1 Planctomycetota bacterium | reverse complement strand
CGACTCCTGCCACATCCGCGCGGCGGGCTTCGCCGCGGCAGGCGCGGTCGATCCGCGGTGCGGGCCTGGCAACCACCGATATTCCGAGTGAACCGCCGGGGGACGGTGAAAGCCTCGGCTTCGGAGGCGAGGATACGTGTCTTGGCCTTTCGTGCCTCGGCCAAGACATGCCTCGACTTCCCCCGATCCCCCGGCTCGCGTTCCGTAACCGCAACGCGTGACCAGCGGCAAGAAGCAGCCGCCATGCCATCATCATGCTGATCGCCGAAATCTACGCGTCGCTGCAGGGAGAGGGGCTGCTCGCCGGCACGCCGAGCACGTTCGTCCGCACCAGCGGCTGCAACCTGCGGTGCGTGTGGTGCGACACGCCCTACACGTCGTGGCAGCCGGAGGGGGAACGACTCTCCGTCGACGAAATCCTCGCGCGGGTGCGGGCCCTGCCGCCGCGGCACGCGGTCGTGACCGGCGGTGAGCCGCTGCTGTTTCCTGAAGCCGTGGAAGTCTGCCGGCTCCTGCGCCGCGAGGGCTGGCACGTCACGGTCGAGACCGCGGGCACGGTGCTGCCGGAGGATGCGGAGAGGCTGATGGCCGACCCGATCGCGGATCTGATGTCGATCAGTCCGAAGCTCGCCTCGTCGGGGCCGGCGGCTGACACGCCCGGTGATTGGGCCGGTCGCCACGAGGCGGCGCGCCGCCGCGACGACGTGCTCCGCAGCCTGATGGCTGCGAGCCCCTATCAGCTCAAGTTCGTGATCGACTCGCCCGCTGATCTGGTCGAGACAAAGGCCTGGCTTGCCGATCTCGGGCTGGGACCTGGGGGCGTCGCGGCGGATCGCATCTGCCTCATGCCGCAGGGCCGCTCGGCCGAGGAACTGGCCCGGACGGCCGCCTGGCTCGAGTCGGAGTGCGCGAGGCTCGGGGTGCACTTCGCGCCGCGGCACCACGTGGCCTGGTTCGGCCACGTGCGCGGTACGTGAGCGTTGGTCGAGCCAACTTGTTTCCGTCGCCATTCATCCCGGACAGAGCTAGACTTGGGGCATGGACACGATGCTTGAAATCGCCAAACGCGTGGATGCCTTCATGATGGAACGGTCGCCAGTCCACGACACGATGCGTAGGCTGGCCCAGACGTTAGGCGACTTGGGGATTCCTTTCGCGATCGCTGGAGCGATGGCCGCCAATGCGCATGGCCACCGAAGAACGACGGCCGATGTGGATGTCCTGCTGCGACGAGAGGACCTTGTTCGCTTCAAGAACCGATGGATTGGTCACGGATGGCTGGATCTGTTTGAAGGATCGAAGGGGTTTCGAGATGTGTTGAACGGAGTCAAAGTCGACGTGCTGATCGTGGGTGATTTCCCAGGCGATGGCAGACCCAAGCCGGTGTCCTTTCCAACCCCCGAATCAGTGCGGGAAGTTCATGACGAGAGTGTGCCCTACGTCAACTTGGTGTCTCTGCTCGAGCTGAAGATCGCCAGTGGAATGACAGCTGCCCATCGGCTTCAGGATCTGGCAGATGCAATCCAGTTGATCCGCGTGAACTCGCTGCCCCATAGCTACGCCGGACAACACAATCCGTTCGTCCGGGCCAAGTTTGACGAGCTCTGGCAAGCTGCGCAGGTCTCGGAAGACTATTGACCGGGCGCGGCCTGAGGCCCCGGCCGGTGGGCGGGCTCTCGGCAACGTCCGGTTGCTGCTGACTTCCCTGCCGGGATTGGGTCAGGCGGGCTTGGGCGGGGCGTGGCCGCGGGGGCCGAAGGCGAGCACGGTCGCCGCGCCCAGAGCCACGATCAGCATCCCCGCCAGGAAGAACGGACTCAGGTTGGCGAGGGACGTGCCCTGGAGGAGGCTCGAGGTGAGCGTGTTGATCACCGGAGCGCAGCCGAAGACGACCGGCATCACCGTGAACGGCTTGCCGCCCAGGTTGAAGGCGAGGATCGTGCCGAGTGCCCCGAGGGCCCCGAGCGTGCCCCCCGCGATGCTCCAGAGGAGGCCGGTCACGCTCCAGTTGCCGGAGTCACCGAGCGGCCCGAGCAGCGCGAGTGGCACGAGTACCGCGATCAGGAAGTAGGCCAAGCCGATGCACAACAGCGGCCGCAGCCGGCTCCCCTGCATCGCCATCTGTCCCTTGTGCAGCACCGGCCCGTAGGCGCCCCAGCAGAGCACCGTCATCGCCACGGCGAGCAGCACCTCGAGGAATCGTTCGGTCCGCTTCTCGATCACCTTGGCGGCCTTGCCGGCCGCGGTGTCGGTGGGCTGCGGCTCGTCGGTCGCGGGCGTGGCGTCGCCGGCTGGGGCTTCCCCGGCCTTCGCCGTGGCCGCCGGCGCCCCGTGGGCCTGCGGCTGGGGCTTGAAGATCAAGACGGTGACCGCGCCCGTGATCACCAGCAGCAGTCCGGCCAGGAATGGTGCCTTGAGCTGGGCGAAGGCCCGGTTCAGGAAGGCCGAGAGCAGCGTGTTGACCCCCGGCGCGCCGCCGAACACCAGCGGCATCACGTAGATCGGCTTGCCGCCGGCGGCAAGCGCCAGGATCACGCCCAGCGCCCCGAGCGCCCCGCAGGCCCCGGCGAGCAGGCTCCAGAGCACG
>JBJTPO010000194.1:0-14288 GCA_046075145.1 Planctomycetota bacterium | reverse complement strand
GCCTTGGCCTCCGCGGAGTCCTCGATGAACAGCGCCTGGTACATCTGGACGAGGTTGATGCTCGGCACCTGCACGCCGGTGCGGGTGATGCTCACGAGGTTGGCCTCGTTGACCGAGAGCGTCATCGACTGGTAGCGGGTCTGCGAACCGACGAACTCCGCCGCTTTCTGGTCGAGGCTGATGTTGCCCTCGGGAAACTGGTTGGCCAGGTGGGGCATGACGCCGTTCAGCAGCGTGGGCACCGCCTGATGACCGCCGCCGATCCCATGGTCGAGGTGGGAGAACACGGTGAACTTCGACCGGTGCCGCTCGAGGGGCATGAGCGTTTCGGGCAGTTCGAAGTCGGCCCCGGCCGTGCTCGGGAAGAAGGCCTTCTTGTAGGCGCCGTAGATGTTGGTGGTGCAGACGAACCGCTTGATCGGCCCGGCGGCCTTGGCCGCGGCACGGGCCGCCCGGGACGTGGGCAGGAGGCTCTCAAAGGCCGGCAGGGCGATGCAGACGCCTGCTGCCCGGAGGAACCGGCGGCGACTGGTCACGAACGGGTGAACTGGCCTGGGGATCGCCATGGTGGACCCCTAAACTGACACCTGTGATTCGTTCGCAGTGGTCTGCCAATCAACCTGCATTCCAGATACGTTCGACAGGGCGATGCGGTTCCCGGGAGATTTCCGCCGGCAGTGACAAGTCATTTCGTTCCGCCAGATTTCCGCCCTTGGGCATCGAGAACCCGCGTCAGCGTGCCCCCTCCGTCGCTCGAACGGTAGAGGCCGTCGGTGAACACGAACCACCACGTCCTGCCCTGCCGTAGCTCGCCGCACAACGCCACGAGCCCCCCCCTCGGCGTATCGCCCGCAAGCGGCTGAAACCCCCAGCTCATGCCCCACCCACCGCGGCCGGCGGTGAGGCGGCCCGGCGTCGCGGGATCGAGCGCCTGCGTGTAGAAGACGCCGTCGCGGCCCTCGCCCTTGGCCGTCGTGCCAAGCGCCACGAACGGCCGCAGCCACTCGAACTCCTTGGACGGCGGAAACAGCGACATGTGGCCACCGGAGTCGTGCTCGTAGCCGAGCGTCGTGGCATAGCTGATCTCGCGGGTGCTCTGCAGCGACCGGTCCCAGGCCGCGTCGTGGAAGCCGGTGTCGGTGCGGGCATGGAGCACGCCCAGGGTCTGCACGCCGTCACCCGAGACGTAGACCTTGGAGACGTCAGCCTTCGTGCTCGTCGCCGGCTTGCCCCGGCCGAGGAACGTCATCCAGCGATCGGCGGCGCTGGTCACGCAGATCTCGGTGCGGCCGTTGGTCAGGGCGGGATAGTACGGCTCCCACTCCCAGATCCGCACGGCCGTCACCCGCTCGCCTTCGAGCCCCAGCCGCCGCCAGGTCGTTCCGCCGTCGTCGCTGCGGAAAAAGCCGCGTGACTCGCAGCCGGCGTAGAGCGTGTCGGGGTTCCGCGGATCGAAGGCCACCACCTCGCCGCCGAGGGCCGAGGGGCCGGCGCCGTCGAAGTCGCCCTCGAGCGGCAGTTGCTGCCAGGTCGATCCGCCGTCGGCCGACTTCCAGAGCCCCCCCTTGCCGCCGCGACCGGCGGCCAGGAGCATCGTGGCCGGGTCGGTGGGATGGATCGCCACGCTGCGGGCGGCGAGCGCCGCATCCGCGAGGTCGCCGTTGGCCGCCTTCCAGGTCGCGCCGCCGTCAGTGGACCGGAGCAGCCCCGCATGGGTGGTGCGCACCACGACCACGTCCGCATCGCTGCGGGCGAGCGCCACGCCCGTGATCCGGTCGCCGTCGGTGTTCGTCGCCGCGGTTGGCTGCGGCGGGGTCGACTCCGGCAGCACGCCGGGCACCACCGACAGTTCACTGACCCGCGCGTAGTAATGGGCCCGCGCGTCCTGCGGCAGCGCGCTGAAAAACAGCCCCACGTCCAGCTCTTCGCCGACGGGACGCCACTGGTACGCGCCGAGTTTCCAAGCCTTGCCGTCGGCGCTCGTCCATCCCGTCCACACCTGGCCCTGCCTCACGATCCGGATCCACGGGGCCGGCTCGAGGTGGTGGGTCGAGAGCCGGCTGGAGCCCAGGTCGGAGAAGTCGGCCGAGGCCCGGAGGCCCTCGCGGGCCGTCTGCACGACGTGGAAATCCCGGCCCCAGGCCCAGTTGAGCGCGTCGGGATTGCTGCGGGCCGAAAGCCCCACCCAGGCCCGGCCGTTCACCGGCTCGCCCCGTTTGCCGTTGAAGTCGTCGATCCGGCAGGTGGCCGTGAAGTCACCCTTGATGGGCTGCGAGAGCGTGTGCATCCCGTTTCCGAAGAACAGGAACGAGTCCTTGCCCGTCTGCCAGAGGCCCGCCTGGGACGCGGAGTCGCCCACGTTGCGGACCTTCCATCCGCCGCCGACCGGCCGGCCCGTGACATCGAGCGTGGCCGGCGCCGAGTCGACCGAGCGGTCGCCGTCGAAGGTGACCCGCGACCAGAGCACCACCTCGCCCTGCGGCAGGGGGCCGGCGTAGTCGACGGTGGGCCCGTCGGCGGCCGCCAGTTCCAGCGTGCCCAGATAGAGGGCCGTGCGGTTGACCGTGTGCCCCTTGGGAGCGACCGACACGGTGACCACGCCGGTGCCGTCGCCGGGAGCCCGGGCCTTGACGACCGGCGTGGGATAGGCGCCGCTGTCGGGCACCCGCAGGGCCTCCAAGGGGATCGGCTGGCGTGGCAGTCCGGGACCCTCCCACTCGATCGTGAAGTTGCGGCCGGGCAGGCGGTCGTAGAGGTAGGTCACCTCGAGCGCGTGGTCGCCGGCGGCGAGGTTCGCGAAGCCGGTTTTGAAGCTGCTGCCGTGCTGGCCGTCCCAGGTGATCACGTCGCGGTCGCCGATCCGGATCCGGTAGCCGCCGTCGATCCGAGCCCGCAGCAGGTAGAGCCCGTCGGCGGGCACCCGAAGGAGGCCCCGGAAGACGAGCGCGTAGCCCGCCTGCCGCTGCTCGAGCACGCCCAGGTCGAAGCCCCGGGCGAGGCCCTGTCGCACCAGCTTGCCCTCGGCGAGTTCCGCGAGCGTGAGCCAGTGGTGCTGCTCGTTGGGCTGCTGGACGGGGGTGTCCCAGTAGTTCTCCGGGCGGGTCGAATCCTTCACGAGCATCTCGTAGGCGAGGCCCTCGATCGTGTCCTGCTTCGCCGGCCCGCCGGCGGCGGTCGGGGGCCGCGGCGGCTCGACGGCCACCACCACCGGCGCGGCCTGTTGATCGAAGATGTCGGTGACGGTGAGGCGGATCGCGGCCCCCGCGGGCGCCTTCACGTCGACGAGCGCCTCGCGGGCCGTCGGCATGTGCTCCTCCGTGACGGCCAGCGGCGCGCCCCGGCAGGAGGCATCGGCGAAGACCTCGAGCCGGTAGCCGAGCATCGGGGCGGCGGTGTCGGGGATCTCCCAGACGGCCGCCACCTGGCCGGCGGAGGCCCGCGCCCTCACGCTCTTCACGGCCGGCTTGTCGAGCGTGGGCCGGGCGGGCTGCCGGGTCTTGAAGGAGTGGTTGTCCTTGTCGGAGAGCGGCTTGCCCTCGAGGGCCGCCGGTAGGTTGTCGGTCGTCGCGGCATATTCGATGGCGGCGTAGTCATGATCCCCTTCGGGCACCACGTTGCACACGACGTAGGGGGTTTCGTTGATCGTGATCGTGTCCGACTTGCTCCACGCCCCGTCCTTGCGGAAGTAGCCGAACCGCCGGTGCAGCGGCCGCACGACGCGGCCGTCGGAGAGCGTCTCGATGAAGCCCGCATTGCCGCTGAAGGCCGTGACTGGCGCCGGCAGCCGGGCGATGGCGATCAGGTGCCAGCGGCCGTCGGCCTGGTCCTTCACCCACCGGCCCACGTAGGAGTGGGTCGCCGTGGGGTCGGCGGGCCGCCACACCCGCCCGAGCATCGTGTACCACCGGTCGCGGACGATGAACTTCCAGTTCGCCGCCCCCAGCGAGCCGCTGGCCCCTTCGGCGCCGTAGACGTTCTTGAGAAACAGGTTCGGGGCCGACTCGATGAACTCCACCGGCCGGCCGTCGGGGCTGCCGCCCCAGAACGACCAGACCGAGCCGGGCCGGAAGCCGTCCTGGATCTTCGGGTCAAGGTTCGGCTTCCCGCCGGGGCCGTCGGGGGCCATCGCGAGGAAGCCGCCATAGAAGCTCATGCTGCTCGGCGCGCCGACGAAGCTCGTGTTCCAGTTGGCGTAGTAGGTGCCGGAGCACCACCACGGCCAGCGGAGATCCATCATGATGATCTCCGAGCCCGACTCGATGTTCTCCTGATACCAGGTGGCGCGGGCGGAGGTGGGCAGCAGGACGAGCGCGGCCAGCAGGCCGGCGACGAGGCGTAGCATCGCGGGGGCTCTCGGGAAGGAGGGAGGGGGCGGTGATCGCCGGCGAAAGGCGACCGCATCAGTATATGGTGCCCGACGGCCGGCGCGATCAATCCCGTCGGCGGCGCCGGAGCATGGCGATCCCCGCGACCGCGGCGACGGCCAGCACCGCCGTCGTGCCCGGCTCGGGCACGGCCGCGATGGAGCTTGGAGTGACCGGGGCGGAAGGGAGGAGTTGCCCTGGTCGTAGGTGCCCGAGCCGAGGATCGCCAGCAGTTCGAGCAGGTCGGTGATGCCGTCGTAGTGGAAGTCGCCCTGGCCCCAGACCGCCGGTGTGCCCGTGCCAAGGGTGCCCGACCCGAGGATCTCGAGCAAGTCCACCAGGTCCACGAGGCCGTCGAGGTTGGTGTCGCCCGGGGCCCCGAGGGTGACCCGGCTCGAATCGGGAAGATCCACGAGGCCACCGGGACCCACCACCACCGCCGCGCCGGCCGCGACGGTGCCCGAGTTGATCGTCAGGGTCGCGATGCCGGAGGCCGCATTGACCGCGAGCGTTCCGGCCGACACCGTGCACCCGTTCACCGTCACGCTCGGAGCCTTGATGGTGGTGCCCGAAGCCGCCACCTGCTGGCTCGTGCCCGCGAGATCGACCGTGCCTCCGGTGCCCACGCGGAGCACGGTGGTGGTCGGCAGGGCGTTGGCGGTGGCGACGGCCGTGATCGCCACGGAGATCACATAGATCGAGTTCCGCTCGTACCTGTAGCCATTGGCGTCACCGGGGCCCAACTGACTGGCCCAGTTCCCGCAGCCGAGGACGTTGGCATTGCCCCCGGTGGCCCCGGTGCTCAGGTAGTCACCCGCATAGACGTAGCCGCCGTCCGGCGTTACCAGCGAATAGCCGCTCATGCCGTCATTGGTCGTCATGCCCGTGGCGACCCGCGGGGCCGTGGACTGCACGCCGAACTGCGTGTCGCGGACGGGGTTGGCGAGCACCTGCCCCGGGGCGGTGCTCCAGAGCGTCTGATTGTTGGCCGCGATCAGTTGGCCTCCCATGTTGGAGATCGGCTGCCCGCCCGAGCCCGACGTGCCGGTGTTCGTCACGGCCGACGTGCGCCCGGCGCCCCCGTTGGCGTTGGCCCGCACGAACATCGTGCCGTCGGACACGAACATCAGCCGGTATTGCGAGCCGGGGGCGACGTCCGCCGGCTGCATCGAGGGCAGCGGCGGCGCGAGTACGAGCGTGCCGCCGTCGACGACCGTCTCGCCGGCATAGGTCTGCCTTGCCTGGAGGGTGAGCGTGCCGGCACCCGTCTTGGTGAGCCCACCCGAGCCCGTGAGCCCGCCGGTGAGCGACAGCACGTCGGCCACCCCCGCCACGCTCACGTTCGCGCCGGCCGCCGCCAGTTGAACCGGAGCCGTGATCTGATGCGAGCCGCTCGCAGCCGCCGAGACCACGGCCGCGCTGCCGCTGTTGTCGAGCACCACCGCGCCGCCCGAGGATTGAATGGTGGTCGGCACCGCCGCCCAAAACTCGACCGTCCCCACGGTGCGATTGGTCGCCGCCAGATCGACTGTTGCCCCGGCCCCGGTCGAGCCGAAGATCGCCACGGCACCGGCGGCATCGGGCGGCACGGTCCGCTGCGACGCCGTCCAGTTGCCGGACTCGCCCCAGAGCGTGTCGACTGCGCCCGTCCAGGTCGGATCCTGGGGGGTGGGGCGTTGACCAGTTGCAGGGTGTTCCCCACCACCTGAAACGACCAGGCCGGGTCGGAGAGCGTGAGAGCCGAGGCGTTGATGCTCGAGGCGGCGGTGAGCACGTTGAACGTGGCGCCCGGGGCGGGCGTGAAGCCGCCAAGCAGGTTGACTTGCAGGGTGCCGGCCAGGGTGGCGTTGGCCTGCTGGGTGTAGTTGCCGTAGACCGTCATCGAGCCCACGTCGCTCAACACGGCCTGGGCATAGTCGTTGTTGGGATAGGTGACGCTGCCCGGCTTGATCGTGCCCCCCTGCTGCAGGAGCGTGGTCGCCACGGTGTAGTCCGCCGTGCTCCACGTGGGGCTCGCACCGCCTGACCTGCCCCCCTTGACCGTGGCCACGCTCATGGTGGGGGCCCAATCGGTGGGACACGCCGGCCGTCTACGAGGGGCTGTTCGACGAGCCCAGCAGCCACCACCAGATGTCACACGACCAGCATCCGTTCACGCCCCAGCTGCTGGCGCTCGACCGCTTCCACGTCGAGCACTTCACGCGGCTCGCGCAGCGGATGGACGCCATCCGCGAGCCGGACGGCAGTTCGCTGCTCGACAACACGCTCTTTACCTTCGGCGGCGGCCCGGGCGACGGCGCGACGCACCAATACTCTCGGCTGCCGATCGTCGTGGCCGGCTCCGGCGGCGGCCGCCACCTCCACTGCCCCGATGGCACGCCGCTGGCCAACCTCTGGCTGACGATGGCCCGGACGCTGGGGGTGGACATCGACCACTACGCCGACAGCACGGGCGTCGCGAAAATCCTGATCGCGTGACGCCAAGCCCGCGGCCGCTCGGCCGCGGGCCAGCGGGTTTGTCTTCACGATTGCCCCGGGCGACGAGGGCGGGGTTCTCGGCCGAAACTCCTCTCGGTTTAGACTCGGGCTCCGGGTGGGCGTCGCCGGATCACCACGGTGGCCCCGAGTCGGTTTCCGAGTCCCCGATCCCCCGAGAAGCCCCGTGGCCACGCCGACCTCATTTCTGGATCATCTCACGGGCTCCTTCGCCATGCCGGCGGCCGAGAACCCGACGGTCGCCATGGTCGAGGCGGCCTACCGCCACCACGGGCTGCCGTGGCGCTACATCAACTGCGAGGTGGCCCCCGCCGATCTGGCCGACGCGGTGCGCGGGGCGCGGGCCATGCGTTGGGCCGGGTTCAACTGCTCGCTGCCCCACAAGGTGGCGGTGATCGAGCATCTCGACGGCCTGGGCGAGTCGGCCTCGGTCATGGGGGCGGTGAACTGCGTGGTGCGGCGCGGCGATGCCCTCGTCGGCGAGAACACCGACGGCAAGGGGTTCCTGGAGTCACTGGCGACGGTCACGAGCCCGCGGGGCAAGCGGGTGGTGCTCTTCGGCGCCGGGGGCGCGGCCCGCGCGATCGGCGTGGAACTCGCCCTGGCCGGGGCGGCGGAGATCCTGGTCGTGAACCGCGATCCAACTCGCGGTGAAGCGCTCGCCCGGCTCGTCGCCGCGGCGGCGGCGGTCCGCGCTGCCCACCGGCCGTGGGTGGGCGAGTTTCGCGTGCCGGAGGGCACCGACGTGGTCGTCAACGCCACCTCGATCGGCCTGTTCCCCGACGTCGCCGCCCGGGTCGCGATCGCGCCGGACTCACTGCAGCCGGACATGGTCGTGGCCGACGTGATCCCCAATCCGCCGCAGACGGTGCTGCTGCGGGAGGCGGCGGCGCGGGGGTGCACGACGCTCGACGGTCTGGGTATGCTGGTCAACCAGGGGGTGCTGGGCATCCGCTTCTGGACCGGCGTCGACGTCGAACCGACCGTCATGCGGCAGACGCTCGAGACCATCTTCCGCGGCCCATGAAGCACGTCCTTCCCTGACCATTGCACCCATCAGGAGCCCTCCGTCGGAGGGCCTTTTCCATGCGACCCTTCCTGAGGACCTGCGTGCTGCTGACGGCGCTCCTCGGCAAGCCGACGGTCGGCGCCGAACCGCTGCGGTACGTGCTCCTCAACACCGCCGGCAACGTGCGGGCCACTGACTTCTCGCTCTCGAGCGACGACGTTCCCGGGAGCGGCGGTCCCTGGTCGATCCGCAGCGAGACGCTCCACGGTGGCACGCAGGAGGGCGTGGAACTCGTGACCATCGACACGGGTCGGCTCGTGATCCGCGTCATCCCCACGCGGGGCATGAGCGTGCTCGACGTCCGCCGCGGCGACTTCCGGCTCGGCTGGGATTCGCCCGTCAAGGAGATCGTGCACCCGCACCACGTCGACCTCGAGAGCCGGGGCGGCCTCGGCTGGCTGCAGGGCTTCAACGAATGGATGGTCCGCTGCGGGCTCGAGTTTGCCGGGCATCCGGGCCTCGACGAGTTCACCGACAACACCGGGGCCAAGGCCACCATGCCGCTGTCGCTCCACGGCCGGATCGGCAACCTGCCCGCCTCGCGGGTGGAGGTGCTCGTGGACCGCGAGGCGCCACACCGCCTCCGGCTGCGGGGCATCGTCCACGAACGGTGGTTCAACGGGCCGAAGCTGGAACTGGCGACCGAGCTTTCCGTCGTCCCGGGTGGCGACGTCGTGCGGATCGAGGACGCCGTCACCAACCACGGCGGCACACCGCAGGAGTTTCAGCTGATCTACCATGCCAACTTCGGCCGGCCGCTTTTGGAAGAGGGGGCCCGCGTCGTCGCCGCGATCGAGCGCATCGCCCCGATGAACGCCCATGCCGCGAAGGCCATCGCAGCCTACGAGACCTACGCCGGGCCGGTCTCCGGGTTCATCGAGGAGGTCTACCTGGCCTGGCCCTACGCCGACGCCTCGGGCCGCTCGACGGTGATGCTCCAGAATGCCGCCGGCGACCGGGGGGCGACGATCCGCTGGGCCATCGCCGAGTGCCCCTACCTCGGCATCTGGAAGAACACGGCCGCGGAGGCGGACGGCTACGTCACGGGCATCGAGCCGATGACCAACTTTCCCTACAACCGCCGGATCGAGCGGCAAGCCGGCCGCGTGCCGAAGCTCGCCGCGGGCGAGACGCGGCGATTCACGCTGGAGTTCGGCCTGCACGATGGGCGCGAGGCCGTCGAGGCCCAGGCCGCCGCGATCGCCGCCATCCGGGCGGGACGACCGACGGCCATCGTCACCGCGCCGCCTGTGCCAAGCCCCTGAGGGGATCCCGGCCCGGGCATGAGGAACCATGCGCCACCTCCAAGGATCCGCAGCCGGCCTCGACCGCTGCCGCCTGCACCGCATGCCAGTGATTCATCCCACACGCGATGCGGCCCTCTGCGTCCTTCTGGCGGCCTGCGGTGTCGCCGCTCACGGCGACGATGGCGAGGCCGAGTTCTTCGAGACGAGAATCCGGCCGGTGCTCGTGCAACACTGCCAGAGTTGCCACAACAGCCACGGCAAGCAGCAGGGGGGGTTGGCCCTCGACTGGCGAGAGCCGCTCCGGGCCGGGGGTGACTCGGGGCCGGCGGTCGTGCCGGGCAAGCCCGAGGACAGCGTGCTGGTCTGGGCGCTGGCCCATGACAACGGCTACGAGATGCCCGCCCACGCCCCGAAGCTTCCTGAGCAGGTGGCCTGGGACTTCGCCGACTGGGTTCGGCGGGGGGCCTTCGACCCGCGGGATGCGCCGCCCTCTCCGGACGCCGCCACCGCCCAACCCGATTGGGCGACCGTCCGCGACGAGCGGGCCGCCTGGTGGGCCTTCCAGCCGGCCGTCGATCACCCCCCGCCTGAGGTCGCCGATCCGGTCTGGCGCACGAGCGATCTCGATCGCTTCGTTCACAACCGGCTCGCGCGCGAGGGCATCGCCCCGGAGCCCGAGGCCGATCCAGCCACGCTCGTGCGGCGGCTGCACCTGGTGCTCACCGGGCTGCCTCCCGCAGCCGACGTCGTGGAGGCCTTCGTGTCCGACCCCTCACCGGCGGCCTACGAGAGTCTGGTGGAGCAGCTGTTGGCCTCGCCACGATTCGGGGAGCGCTGGGCTCGCCACTGGATGGACTGGTTTCGCTACGCGGAGACGCACGGCAGCGAGGGGGATCCCGGCATTCCCTACGCCGCGGAATACCGCGACTACCTGATCCGGGCCCTCGATGCCGACGTTCCGGCCGATCGACTGTTGGTCGAGCACCTCGCCGGTGACCTCCTGGCCGATCCCCGGATCAACCGCGAGCTCGGCATCAACGAATCGGCGATCGGGCCGGCCCACCTGCGGATGGTGCCCCATGGCTTCGGGGTCACCGACGCCTACGCCGAGCAGGTGACCTTCATCGACAACCAGATCGACGTCGTTTCCAAGGCGATGCTGGGGCTGACCGTCTCCTGTGCCCGCTGCCACCACCACAAGTTCGACCCCGTCAGCCAGCACGACTTCCACCGGCTGTTCGGCATCTTCGCCGGCACGCGAGCTTCGACGGTCCTGATCGACTCGCCGGAGAAGCTCGCCACCGGCAGGGGCGACATCGAGATGCTCAAGCCCCGGATCCGAGCGGGGCTGGCCGAGTATTGGCGCGCCGAGCTCGAGCGGCTCGGAGCGCGGCTCGACGCGGTCGATCCGAAGTCGCTCGCAGGCCACCATCCGCTCGCGGCTTGGGCCGAGCTCTCGCAGGCCGGCGCCGCAGGGCAGTATCGCGAGATCATCGCTCGCCGGCTGGCCGAACGGGACCGCCGCCGGGAACGCAACGCCCAGCTCAAGCAGGAGGCCGCCTGGTATCTCGACCTGCGAGACCCCGCAGCCGCACCGCGGTGGCACGCCACTGGCAACGGGACCGCGGCCGCCGTGAGTCCTGCGGGTTCGTTCGCCCTGCGCGGTGACGGCGACGAGGCGGTGGTGGGCATCTATCCCGGCGGCATCTTCTCCCACCTGCTCTCCGATCGGCATGCCGCGGTCCTGGTGACGGGATTCCTGCCGGTGCAGGGGAAACTGTCGCAGGCGCGGCTGGCGGGCCGCAGTGCGCAGGCTCGGGCTCCGGTCCGCGGCTACCCCCTCGTGCACACCCTGCATCCCGCGGCAGGACTCGATGCCCGGTCGCTCACCTGGCAGGACGTCCAGGGCAAGTGGAGCTACTGGCAGGGCGAGCGGGTGCACTACGAACTGCGCACCTCGCGGGACACGATCCCGTCCCCGGGCGGCGACGACCGCTCGTGGTTCGGCGTGGCGGAGCTCTACGCCGGAGACGAGCCGCTCGTCGAGGAGGGAGACGCCCTGCTCGCGGTCCTCGACGATCCGGGCGCGATCGGCGACCGCGCCGCCTTCGACCGGGCGCTGGTCGTCGCCTTGCGCCGCATCCTGAACCGCTGGCAAGCCGGCACCCTGACCGACACCGAGGCCGAGGCGATCGACGGTTGTCTCCAGGCCGGTCTTCTGCCCAACGCGATCACCGGGATGCCCGGCCCCCTCCGCGATCTTCTCGACCGCTACCGAAGCATCGAGCATGCCATCCCAGTGCCCCGGCGGGCGGCGGGCGTGATCGATGCCGAGCCGCTCGACCAGCCGCTGCTCGTCCGCGGGGACCATCGCGACGAGGCCGAAGCCGTGCCCCGCGGCTTCCTCGAGGTGTTGGGAGGCCGCAGCTATCCGGCCGATCGCGTCGGCCGCCTCGAACTGGCCGCCGACATGGTCTCCCCGGCCAACCCCCTCACCGCCCGGGTGCTCGTCAATCGGCTCTGGACCCAGGTCTTCGGCCGCGGAATCGTCGCCTCGGTCGATAACTTCGGCCGTCTCGGCGACGAGCCGACCCACCCCGAGCTGCTCGACCACTTGGCCAACTCCTTTCGCGCCGATGGCTGGTCGATCAAGCGGGCCCTGAAGCGGATGGTGACGAGCCGCACATTCCGCGGCGCCAGCAAGGCCGCCCCGGCCACGGTCGAGCGCGACCCCGACAACGAACTGTTGGCCCGCTACGCCGCCCGCCGGCTCGACGCCGAGGCGATCCACGACTCGCTCGGCTTCCTGGCCGGCCGGCAGCCGCGGGCGCTGTTCCTGCCCGTGCGGCGAAACGACCTCGATTCGTTCCTCGCCACCTTCAACGCCCCGGTGCCGACCACGACGGTTGGCCAGCGAACCCACACCAACGTGCCGGCCCAGGCCCTCGCGTTGCTCAATGGCGACCTCGCCCGGGGGGCGGCCGAGGAGTGGGCGGCCCGGGTGGCCGGCGACGGCCGCTTGAAAACGGACGCCGAGCGGATCGAGTCACTCGTGTTCGCAGCCTACGCCCGGCCCGCCCGATCGGAGGAGCGAGAGCTGCTACTCGCGTTGCTGGGAGCCGGCCGCAGTCTGGCGGACGTGGCCCACGTGATCGTCAACACGAAGGAGTTCATCCATGTGCCCTGACGACCATCCATCCGGCGGCTTCCCGTCCCGGACGGCCCGCCGCGACTTCCTGCGGCTGTCGGCGGCCGGCGTGGCGGCCCCGCTCCTCTCCGGCCTCGTCAACTCCTCCGCCGGTGCGACCCAGGTGCCGGCCCATGTGCGCCACCATCCGGCCCGGGCGACGTCGGTGATCTTCCTTTACATGTCGGGCGGCGTCTCGCAGGTCGATTCGTTCGACCCGAAGCCGCTCCTGAAGACGATGCACGGCAAGCCCCTGCCGGGGAAGATCGAGCGGACGCAGTTCGACAAGGTCGGCACGATCCTCGACACCTTCTGGAAGGCCGGCCGGCACGGCGAGTCGGGGCTCGAGATGACCGACCTCTTCCCGCAGATCGCAGCCCGGGCCGACCGGCTGGCGGTCGTGCGGTCGGTGACGGCGAAATTTTCCGAGCACGCCCAGGGCAACTTCTTCGTTCACACGGGATTTCCGTTTCTCGGCCACCCGAGCGCCGGAGCGTGGGTGGCCCACGGCCTCGGCACGGCCAACTCCACCCTGCCCCCCTACGTCGTGCTCCGATCCAAGGAGGCCGAGATCCCGCACGGGGGCGTGAGCATCTTCGGCAACGGCTATCTGCCGGCGTCGTGCGGAGCGTCGATCTTCGATCTCTCCGACCGACAGGCGGTGCCCAATCTCACGCCGCGGCTGGCCCGCGAGCAGCAGCGGCGGGCCCTCGACATCATCGCCCGTCTGGATCGCGGCTTCGCCAACCGCGTGGCGATCGACCGGGCGATCCTCGACGCCGTCGCCAACGCCGAGACCGCCTTCGAGATGCAGCAGGCGGTGCCGGCGGCCACCGACCTGGCGGAGGAGTCGCCGGCGACCTTGGCGGCCTACGGCGTGGACAGCCCTAACCCGCACCTCGCCCAGTACGCCAGGCAGTGCCTGATGGCCCGCCGGCTCGTGGAGCGCCGAGTTCGGTTCGTGGAGCTTTCCTGCGGAACCTTCCAGATCGGCGGGGGCGGGGGCGGCAACCCGTGGGATCAGCACGGCAAGATCAAGAAGGGGCACGGGGCGATGGCCGAGCAAGTCGATCAGCCGATCGCGGCGCTGCTGGACGACCTGGCGGAGCGGGGCCTCCTGGAGAGTACGCTCGTTGTCTTCACCGGTGAGTTTGGCCGCACTCCCTTCGCCCAGGGTGACGGCCGGGATCACAACCCCTTTGGATTCAGCCTGTGGCTGGCCGGGGGTGGCGTGAAGGGAGGCGTCGCCTATGGGGCCACCGACGAGTTCGGCTATCACGCGGTTGAGAACGTCTCGACCGTCTACGACCTCTGGGCCACGGTGCTACACTGCCTGGGCATCGATCACGAACGCCTGACGTTTCGCCACGGCGGCCGGGACATGCGGCTGACCGATGTTCAGGGCAACGTGTGGCGTGATATCCTCGCCTAACCAAACGGGGACGGTCCCCAGCCTTCCTCCCCAGCCTTCCAGGCGGGGACTGTCCCCCTCCGACCAACCCGAGGATCTTCCGATGCTGCGTTGGATGCCCGCTCCGACGGCCTGCTTGATCGCGGCCTTGCTCCTCGTCGCCGGCTGCGACGGCCAGCCAGGCACGAAGCCGCCGGCCGCGCCCGCGGCCGGCAGCAAGGGCACGATCGGTGTCTCCGTCCTGACGATGACCAACCCCTTCTTCAAGACCATCGCCGACACGATCACGGCCGCGGCCGCGGCCAAGGGCTACGACACGATCGTCACCAGCGGCGAGTTCGACGTGGCCCGGCAGCAGAACCAGGTCAAGTACTTCATCGTCGGCCGGTGCGCCGCGATCGTGCTCTGCCCCTGCGACTCCCGGTCGATCGGTCCGGCGATCCAGGAGGCGAACACCGCCGGCATCCCGGTGTTCACGGCCGACATCGCCTGCCTCGCGCCCGAGGCGAAGGTG
>JBJTPO010000193.1:0-1244 GCA_046075145.1 Planctomycetota bacterium | reverse complement strand
GGCGGCGGCGATCGTGCGGGAGTGCGTGGGCGGCGTGCAGGCCGCGATGCGGGCCACGCCCAGCTTCGACGATCTCCTGCGGCTGGCCTGGGAGGAGGTGCGGCGGCCGGAGCGGGCCGGACTCGTGGCCGAGCTCCGCCGCCGGTTCCGCCTCGCGATCATCGACGAGGCCCAGGACACGAGCCGGCTGCAGTGGGAGTTTTTCGCGGCGCTGTTTCCCACCGAAGGCCAGGCCGGCGACGACGGCCGCCGTCTGGTCGCGGTGGGTGATCCCAAGCAGGCGATCTACGGCTTCCGCGGCGCCGACATCACGGCCTACCTGCGGTTTGCCGCCGGGGACGGAGGCAGTCGGCCGCGCCGCTCGCTGGCGACCAACTTTCGCTCCGACGGGCCGTTGCTCGAGGCGCTCAACGAGGCCATGGCGGGGACGTCGTTCGGCCCCGGCATCGACTACCAGCCGGTCGCGACCGCCGAGCACCGGGGCGAGTCACGGCTGATCGACCTGCCGCCGGTCGAGTTCATCGGCCTGGGTGACGCCTGGCCCGCCGACACGGCCGTCCGCAAGGTGTTCGAACTGCTCGATCGCGGGCGGTTCGCCGCGGGGCCGGCGGGCGAGACCGCGGCGGCGCGCGTGCCGATCCGGCCGCGGGATATCTGCGTGCTCGTCCGCGTCAACGCGATCGGCAAGCGGATCGGGGAACGGCTCGCCCGGGCCGGGATTCCGGTGGTCAGCACGGGCACGGCCAGCGTGATGGAAGGGCAGGTCGCCGACGATCTGCGGGTGCTGTTCGAGGCGATGGAGCGGCCGGGCAGCGGCAGCCGCGTCCGCCGGGCCGCGGCCACCCTGTTCTTCGGCTATCCGCTGACCGACGTCGGCCGCCTCGGCGCGCAGGCCGAGCAGGCGGTTCAGGAGCGGATCGCCGAGCTGCACGGAATCCTCCGGGCGGGCGGAATCGCCGCGGTGAAGGCTGCGATCATGGCCGACGTGAGGATGGCAACGCGGCTGGCGGCCGGCGCCGACGGCGAGCGGCACGTGGTGGACCTCGCGCACCTGGTCGAGCTGCTCCATGACGCGAGCCGCGGGCGGGGCTGTGATGCGCGGATGATGCTCGAACAGATGGCCGAGTTGGCCCGTCGCGACGAGAAGTCGGAGCTCGTCAGCCGCCGCGTGGAGAGCGACGAGGACGCCGTGCGGATCATGTCGGTGCACGTGGCCAAGGGGCTCGAGTTTCCCTGTGTGATCG
>JBJTPO010000192.1:0-1854 GCA_046075145.1 Planctomycetota bacterium | reverse complement strand
ATTGGCATGGGCTTGCCCCTCGCCGGTCCTAAGATGCGCTGGTCAATGAATGATTGCCACTCCGCGCACGAACACGGCCGCCCGGAGGTGCGGCCGGCGGCCGGGGCCGAAGGCCCGCGGGCCGCCACGGCTGCAGGGGGCAGGGATGCCCCTGCAGCCGTGAAGCTAGCGTCCCCGCGCGGCGAGCAGGTCGTCGAAGTCCCGCAGGTGATAGCCTACCTTCGCCTTGTCGAGCACGCGGCACAGGCCGCGGAGTGCGATCCCCATGCCGTCGGGGCCACTCGTGCCGCCGAACTGGCCGCCGCCGCGGACGTGCGGCTCGAGATCGACGAACACGCCCGGGATGCCGCGACGGGTGAGCTTCTTCGTGAGCGCCGGCAGCATCGTGCCGAGGTCGGCCAGGATCTTCTCGTGGCCGCCGGCCCCCAGATCGGCCGGCACGAAGTTGGCGAACTTGTCCTCCTCGACGTGCTTGCCCCGGGCCGCGGCCTTCATCGGCCGGTGGTCCTTGATGTGCACCCAGCCGAGGCCGGGCTTCATCGCCAGCCACTGCTTCCAGACGTCGGCCGTCGAGAAGCCCTGCACGATCAGGTTGGCGGCGTCGAACACGAGCACGAGGTCGGGATGGTTCACGCGGCGGTGGATCTCCGCGAGGAGTTGGCCGGTGCGGCCCACGAGGTTGGCCTCGACCTCCAGGCCGAAGGTGAGATCGGAGCGGTGGCAGGCCTCGGCGATCCGGCCGATCTGGTCCACGGCCTGCTCGAGGTAGTCGCCCGGATCGGCGTTGGGCGGCGGGTAGAACGAGAACCCGCGGATCAGCTTGGTCTCGAAGGCGTGGGCCAGCTCGCAGGCCCGGGCCACGTCCTTGGCGAGATACTGCTTGAAGGGCACGTAGGCGTTCTTCGTGCCGTCGGGCTTGTCCACGAGCTTCACCTTGCCGATCGGCGAGGCGATCGAGGCCACGTTGAGCCCGTACTGGTCCTCGAGGTGGCGGATCTTCTGGATCTCGCCGAGCGAGAGCTTCATCACGTTCTTCACGCCCTTGCCCACGTCGATGCTCCGCAGCGAGTAGTACTCCAGGCCGATCGCGGCCAGGGCCGAGAACTGCTCGACGGCCGTGAGGTGGAAGGCGGCCTCGTCGGCGAGGGCGGAGAGCAGGACCTGGGGGGCTGGCATGGGAGGATCCTCGGGGCCGGGTGGACGGAACGGCCGCTGGCGGCGATGGAAGGTCAGGGAGCGGGAGGCAGGTGGTCGCCCGCCGGGTGGGAGACGACGATCCGCGAGCGGATCCCGCCCCGGGGCGTGAACTCCGCGACCAGCGTCATCCGCCGCGGTTGGAGCACGGCCACCAGGTCGTCGAGGATGCGGTTGGTGACGTTCTCATAGAAGATGCCCTCGTTGCGGAAGGCTTGGAGGTACATTTTGAGGCTCTTGAGCTCGACGCAGATCCGGTCGGGCACATACCGGAAGATGAGCGTGCCGAAGTCGGGCTGGCCGGTCTTCGGGCACATGCTCGTGAACTCCGGGCAGATGTGCTCGATCACATAGTCGCGGGCCGGAAACTGGTTGGCAAAGGTCTCGAGTTGGTCGCGGGAAGGCGGCTGGTGATTCATGATGGTCGCAAGTGTGCCATGAAGAACGCTCCCACGATAGACACGGCCGCCGCGGCGGGGCAGGGCGGGGCGGCTCCGGGGCCGTGCCGGGCAGTCGTGCTCCTCTCCGGCGGCCTCGATTCCGCCACGGCCGCCGCCTGGGCGCTCGCCGAGGGCTTCAGCCTCGCGGCCCTCTCGGTCGCCTACGGCCAGCGGCACGCCGTCGAGCTCGACGCCGCCCGCGACGTGGCCCGGTCGCTCG
>JBJTPO010000191.1:0-8859 GCA_046075145.1 Planctomycetota bacterium | reverse complement strand
CACGACCGCAGGCTCGAGTTCGCCGGCGGGAATCTCCGCCGAGCGCACCACCTTGCCCTCGACGTCGTGGATCGCCAGCCACACGGCCGGGGAGCCGCCGTCGGCGGCCGACTCCCAGTCGATCTCGATCGACCCGAAGTTGGCCTCGTGAAATCGCTCGCCGAGCCGGTGGCGGTTGGGCTCGTCCTCTTCATCCACCCGCTTGGGCTGGTTCAAGCTGCTGGCCGTGAGGTCGTAGAGCGGATAGGCGAGGGCACCGTCGCCGGCGGGAATCATGCTGATCTCGGCCGAGTGGCGGTCGCCGCTGACGACGATCACGCCGGTCGCCTCCGATTCCCGCAGCGTCCGGAGCAGCCGGGCCCGCTCGGCGGGAAAGTTGCCCCAGTGCTCCCAGCCGTGTTCAACGCTCGCCACCTGGATGCTCGAAAGCACGATCCGCAGGTCGGCCGGCTGGCGGAGCACCTTGGCCAGCCACTCCCACTGGGCGGCCCCGAGCATCGTGGCCTCGGGGTCGTCGCTGGGGACGTACGGCCCCCTGCCCTTGACCCGCTCCAGCTTCGGGATCGAGGCCAGCGGGGAGCGGTGCCAGCGGGTGTCGAGGCAGATGAATTGCACGCGGCGCCCCGGCGGGCCGACGACGACCTGGCGGTAGATGCCGTCCCGCTTGCGGACCGGGGCGTCGGGCGGGATGCCGAAGAAGTCGAGGAACACCTGCTGCGACTCTTTCCGCAGAGGATACTCGCGGCCCCCGTCGTTGACGCCATAGTCGTGATCGTCCCAAACGGCGACGATCGGCACCGTGTTGCGGATCGCACCGAATCCACGGTCGGCGGCCAGCAGGTCGTACTTTCCGCGGAGCACGACCATGTCTTCGCTATCGCCGTAGACGTTGTCGCCGAGCATCAACAGGACGTCGGGCTTGAAGCCGCTCACGGCCGACCAGATCGGCATCGGACGGTCCTGCTTGGCGCAGGACCCCAGCGCGATCCTGCCGACGAGCCGTTCGCCGTCCGGCTCACCGGCGCCGGCTGGACCAGCAACGACAGCCGCCAGCAGCCAGACCGCGACAGAATGTGTGATGGCTACCAGCCGCATCCCGCACAACTCCTTCGGGTCGGTCGTCAGCCCGTCCAGACAAACTCTACGGCCGCATCGATCTCGGGATGGAGGCTCTTGTGCACCGGGCAGGTGAGGGCCGCCTGCTCGAGCACCGCCCGCGAGTCGTGGTCGGCGGGCAGCGGGATCGTGATGGTGGTCTTGAGGGAGGCGATCCGTCGCGGCGGGGCCGAGGTCATCAGCTTCTCGGTCTCAGCCGTCATGCCGGCGAGATCGAGGCCGCGGCGTTCGGCCACGATTCCCATGATCGTCATCATGCACGCGCCCAGGGCCGTCGCCACGAGATCGGTGGGCGAGAAGCTCTCCCCTTTGCCGTGGTTGTCCACCGGCGCGTCGGTGACGAGCGTGGTGCCGGAGGGACCGTGGCTGGCGCGGCAGCGGAGGCCGCCTTCGTAGGTGGTGGTGAGCTTGACCATGAATCGGTTCCTGCGGGCGGGGTCCGGTCGTGAGTGTAGCGGGCTGTGGCCACGAAAGTGGCGTCGGGATTGCATCCCGCCGATCGGAACCAAGGCCGCGATTCCGCGGGTTGAAAACCCGCGGCCACGTGGTGCTGGGGTCTTGGCGGCGACGGGGCTGCGCGGCCGGGGTGCGGGCGGGGGCCTAAGATGGTCTGCTTTCACAGGATTGCCACGGTATGGGATTCCGCTCGCTTCGCGACTGCACCGACGCCCTCCGCCGGGAGGATGAATGCGTGGTCGTGGATCACCCGGTCGATCCGCACCTCGAGATCGCCGAGATCCAGCGACGGCTGTTTCGGGCCGGCGGGCCGGCCGTGCTGTTCAGCCGGCCCAAGGGGAGCCCGTTCCCTGTTCTCGTGAACCTCTACGGCACGAAGCGGCGGATCGAGCGGATCTTCGCCGACTCGCTCGACCGGGTGCGGCGGCTCGTCGAGCTCAAGATCGATCCGACGGCCGCCCTGCGGAAGCCCGCCCGCTACTGGCGCTCGCCCTACGATGCCCTGGCGATGCTGCCCCGGATGGTGCGAACCGGCCCTGTGATGGCCCGCTCGGTGCCGCTCTCCCAGTTGCCGCCGGTGGTCTCCTGGCCCGGCGACGGCGGGCCGTTCATCACGCTGCCGGCCGTCTACACGGAAGACCCGAACCGCCCGTCAGCGAAACACTCGAACCTCGGTATGTACCGGGTTCAACTGGCGGGCAACGAGTATGAGCCTGACCGCGAGGTGGGCCTCCACTATCAGATCCACCGTGGCATCGGCCTGCACCACGCCGCGGCGCTGGCCCGCGGGGAGCCGCTCAAGGTGGCGATCTTCCTCGGGGGCTCGCCCGCCATGGCCGTCTCGGCCGTGATGCCCTTGCCGGAGGGGCTTTCTGAACTCACCTTCGCGGGCGTCCTCGCCGGCCACCGCATCCCGCTGATCCGCCGCCCGGGCCGCCCGGCCATCTACGCCGACGCCGACTTCGTGATCGAGGGCACCGTCTCGCCGGGGGCCACGAAGCCCGAGGGGCCGTTTGGCGACCACCTCGGCTACTACGCCCGCCAGCACGAGTTTCCGCTGATGCGGGTGGAGCACGTCTGGCACCGCGAAGGGGCGATCTGGCCGGTCACCGTCGTAGGCCGCCCGCCCCAGGAAGACACGCTCTTCGGCTGGCTCGTCCACGAGCTGACCGGCCCCGTGATCCCCACGGTGCTGCCGGGCATCTCGAGCGTGCACGCGGTCGATGCCTCGGGCGTGCATCCGCTGCTCCTGGCCGTCGGCAGCGAGCGGTACATGCCCTGGAAAAAGTCCGACCGGCCGGCGGAACTGCTCACGCAGGCCTCCGCGATCCTTGGCCAGGGGCAGCTTTCGCTTGCCAAGTATCTCTTCATCGTCAACGGCGGCGACTGTCCCGGCCTCGATGCCCACGACGTCCGTGAGTTCCTGGGCTGCCTGCTCGCCCGGGCCGACTGGCGGCGCGACTGCCACTTCCACACGGAGACCACGATCGACACGCTCGACTACTCGGGCTCGGGCTTCAACTCGGGCTCGAAACTCGTGGTCGCCGCCCGGGGCCCGGTGATCCGCGAACTGCCCACGGAGTTGCCCGCGGGCATCACCCTGCCCGACGGCTTCGCCAATCCCCGCATCTGCCTCCCGGGCGTGGTGGCCGTCGAGGGCCCGCGGATCGCGCCCGGGCCGAGGCTCGAGGCGCCGAGCGATGCCGCGATCTGGGCCTCGGCCGGCGAGGCCGGGTGGAGCGGCGACATGGAGCGGCTCTGCAGGTCGATCGACCGCCAGCATCCGCTGTGGCAGTTTCCGCTCCTGGTCGTGGTGGACGACGCGAGCTTCACGGCCGCCACGCTGGAAAACTTTCTTTGGATCACGTTCACACGGTCGAACCCTGCGGCCGACGTCCACGGCGTGGAGGCCGAGATTCGCCACAAGCACTGGGGCTGCCGCGGGCCGCTGGTGATCGACGCGCGGCTCAAACCCCACCACGCCCCGCCGGTCGAGGAAGATCCGGCGGTCACCGCCGCCGTCGACGATCTCTGCCGCGCAGGCGGCCCACTCGCGGGCTTGCGGCTGTAGATGAGCCTCCGCCCTGGCCGCCTGGAGGGCCGACGATGCCGCGGGCGACTGTCGGGAGCGGCTCGACGAGCTGGTTCCCCGGTATCTCGACCACGTCGCGCTCGACCGGTTTACCGGCCGGCCGGTGAGTCGTCAGGCCGTGATGCTCGAGACGCGGATCTTCGTGGAGAGCGCCCGGTGGCCGGTGCGGCGGCGGTAGTTCTTCCGCCGCTTGAACTTCTGCACGTAGATCTTCTCGCCCTGCACGAGGCCCAGGACCTCGGCCTTCACCGTGGCCCCCTTCACCTTCGGCTTACCGATGGTGAGTTTGCCCGCCTTGCTGACGGCCAGAACCTCGTCGAACACCACCTCGCCGCCGGCCGGCAGGTGGCGGAAGTCGATCTCGAGTTCCTGCCCCTCCATCACGCGATACTGGCGACCGCCATCGGCGACGACGGCGTAGGTGTGGCCCGCGCCCTTCATGGTGGCGACGGAGGAAGTCTCGGAAGCGTTGGCGGCCATGGCTCGGATCGGGGTTGAGGGACGGGAGTGACTTGTTCGCAGAGCCCTGTAGGGTAGCCCACGACCGACCGCCGGTCGAGTGGGCCTTGTTTCAGGCGAAACGGGCGTGCTTCGGCGGACCTGATGCCACTTCCCAGTCGGGCCGGTAGGCCCTACGAACCAGCGCACCGGGGGCTTTGCGTGGTATCTTCCACGCTGTCTGAGCGGGAAATGGTTGCACCGGTTTCGTCGCCACGCCAGGGAATCGTCATGCCCCGGTCCGTTCAGCGTGACCCGCTGACGGTGTCGGCAAAACGGATGGTGAGCATCGATGACGAACGCACCCGACCGACTCTCCCTCCGACTCGCCCTTCCGGGCCTGCCCGAACTCGAGCCGCTCGTGCGTGACTTCGCAGGCCATGCCCTGCGGCTGGCCGACTTCACCGGCGCCCGGCAGGCCGACTTGCTCGAAGCCTTCGTCTCCGGCCTGGGCCTGATCGAGGACGCGCTTCGCCGGGAGGGCGACGCCGCCGTCGAGTTGGAACTTCGGGCCGACATCGACGCGGAGGGATTGGAGTTTCGGGTGCTCGAACACGGCATGCCGCTCGGCGGCACCGACGCCACGGGCGCCGGCCAGGCCGGGGCCGACATCGCAGCCCGGGTTCGGCCCGCGCAGGTGTTCGACCGGCTGTGGTGGGTGCAGAAGGGCACGGCGGGTTCGGAACTCCACCTCCGCGCCCAGCGTCCGCACGCCACCATCGACGTGCTCGAGACGGTGCGGCAGCGGCTCGCGGCCGACGAGGTGGCCGAGCACACCGACCTCGCACCCTCGGCACAGACCGGCGACTATCGGATTCGAGGCTACCGCGCCGCCGACGGCCTGGAGATCGCCCGGCGGATCTACGAGGCCTACGGCCGCTCCTACATCAACCCCGACCTCTACGTGCCCGAGCGGATCGAACGGCTCAACGGCGACGGCCGCCTCCACTCGATCGTCTGCGAGTCGCCTGCCGGCGAGATCGTGGGCCACTACGCCCTGGAGCGGCCCGACCTCGGGCCCACCGGTGAGGCGGGGCAGGCGGTGATCGACCATCGCCATCGTGGGCACGGCCTGATGAAGCCGATGCGGGCGGCCGTCGAACAGGCAGGGCGAGATCTCGGGCTCTTGGGCGTCTGGAGCCAGCCCACGGCCATGCATCCGCTGAGCCAGAAGATGAACCTCGACTTCGGCTCGGTCCCGACGGCGGTTCAGCTGGGCCTCCTCCCGGAGGGCACCACGCTCCGGGGCGGCGTCGCGGGCGAGGCCACCAACCATCGCTCAGGCGGCCGCCGCTCGACCTTTCTTTACTGGCATCCGCTGACAAAAGAGCCGCCGCTCGCCGCGCACGCGCCGGCGGCGTTCGTCGATCTGCTTTCGGCCCTCTACGAGGCCCGACGGCGACCGGTCGAGTTCAACGCCGGAGGCCGGCCCGGGCAGCTTCCCGCGGGTGATCCGGTCCACTGCCGCTATTCGGCGGCGTTGGGGGCGGCCTGGATCGCGGCCACCCGGATCGAGCCGGGGACCGCCTCGGCGGTCGTGGCTGCCGCCGAAGCGATCGAGACCGGCGCCGGAGCCGGGGTGGTGTTCGTGGATCTGCCACTCGACGACCCGGGCACTCCGGCCGTGGCGGAGACGCTGCTCGAACATGGCTTCACCCTCGCGGGCATCGCCCCCCGCGTGATCCCCCGCGGCGACCCGCTGCGTGCCGAAGACGCCCTGCGGCTGGCCCGGCATCCCGTCCCACCCGACCTGCCCGGGCTCGTGGCCGAGGGCGAACTCGGCCGGCGGCTCGTCACCGCCGCGGCCGGGGGCGGGGTCTGAGCCACCTGAGCCGGATCTGCAAGGGCGTCGGCGATGGACTTGCGGCCAGTGACTATCGTGTAGAGTAAGCCGGGTCGCACGGCCGTCGCCCCGCCGATCGACCAGTTCGCTGGTCCGCGATCCGGCCCATCGGCCTGGATAGGCGACGCGGGTGACCTCTGACAGGATCGCGTGTCACATGGGTTGCTCGACCAGGGTTTGCTCGATCTGGGCGCGGTTGTCGCTCTGCCTGCTGGTGGCCGTTGCGGGCACTGCTCCGGCCGCCACAGCAGAGGCTTCCTCGCCTGCCGAGCCCGCCGCGCAGCTCTCCTTCAACAGGGACATCCGGGCGATCCTTTCCGAGAACTGCTTCGCCTGCCACGGCCCCGACAGCGGCAAGCGGCAGGCGGGGCTGCGGCTCGATACCTTCGAGCAGGCCACCGTCGAGCTCGAGAGCGGGCTGCGGGCGATCGTGCCCGAGGACGCGGCCGCGAGCGAGTTGATCGCCCGCGTCGTATCCGACGATCCCGACGTCGTCATGCCACCCCCCGAGGCCAAGATCGGCCGGCTTTCGGCCGAGCAGGTGGCGACCCTGAAGCGATGGATCGCCGCGGGGGCCAGGTACGAGCCGCACTGGGCTTTCGTGCCGCCGAAGCGGCCCGACGCAGCCGACGCCGCGGCCGGCATCGACGCGATCGTGTCGGAGAAACTCGCGGCCCGCGGCCTCGCCCTCCAGCCCGAGGCCGACCGGACCACGCTCATCCGCCGGGCGAGCTTCGACATCACCGGCCTGCCACCCACGTCCGCCGAGGTGCAGGCCTTCCTCGCCGACGCCGCCCCCGAAGCCTACGAGAAGCTGCTCGACCGGCTCCTCGCCAGCCCGCGGTACGGCGAGCGGATGGCCGCCGACTGGATGGATCTGGCCCGCTACGCCGACAGCTACGGCTTCCAGGTGGATCGGCCGCGGCCCACGATGTGGCCCTGGCGTGACTGGGTGATCAAGGCCTTCAACGACAACCAGCCCTGGGACCAGTTCACGCTCTGGCAGGTGGCGGGCGACCTGCTCCCAAACCCGACGCCCGAGCAGATCCTGGCCACTGCCTTCAACCGGCTGCATCCGCAGGAGGCGGAGGGCGGGTCGGTCGAGGAGGAGTATCGCGTCAACTACGTCAACGACCGCGTCACCACCTTCGGCACGGCCTTCCTCGGGCTCACGCTCGAGTGCTGCCGCTGCCACGACCACAAGTTCGACCCGCTCTCGCAGCGGGAGTATTACCAGCTGTTCGCCTTCTTCGACGACGTGGACGAGGCGGGGCTGTATTCCTACTTCACCGACGCCACGCCCACGCCCAAGCTGCGGCTCGTGGACGACGAGGCAGCCGCGGCCCTCGCCAAGGCCGATGAAGCCTGCGCCGAAGCGGCCGCCCTGCTCGCCGACCGCGAGGCGACGGTGCAGCGGGCCGTGGCCGACTGGGCAGCCGGCAAGGGTGAGAAGCCCGCGGGGCTGGCGGCCAAGGCGATCGGCACGATCCCCGGCGAACTCGCCCGCTATGCGTTCGACGAGCGGCGGCCCGATGGAACGTTCGCCAGCACGCTCGCCGACGACCGCCCTGCCTCCTCGCCGGCCGACAATACGCTCGTGCCCGGCAAGCTCGGCCAGGCCATCCGGCTGACCGGCGACCATGCCGTGACCACGCCGGTGGGCAACTTCCGCCGCAGCCATCCCTTCACCGTCTCGCTCTGGCTCCAGGCCCCCACGCGGTTCGACCGGGCGGTCGTGTTCCATCGCTCGCGGGCCTGGACCGACGCGGCCAGCCGCGGCTACGAGCTGCTCGTCGCCGAGGGGCATCTCCGCTGGTCGCTGATCCACTTCTGGCCCGGCGATGCGGTGAGCGTACGGACTGCCGAACCTTTGCCCGTGGGCGAGTGGGTGCACGTGGCCGTCACGAGCGACGGCTCGGGCAAGGCGGCGGGCCTGAAGGTCGTCGTAAACGGGCATGCGGCGGCTACCGAGATCGTCCGCGACAGCCTCACCCGCGAGATCACCGGCGGCGGCGGCGACACGATCGCGATCGGCGAACGGTTTCGCGACAACGGTTTCAAGGGGGGCCTGGTCGACGACTTCCGCGTCTTCGACCGGGCGTTGTCACCGCTCGAGATCCGCGAACTCGTGACGCCCGGGGCGATCGCCGCGGCCCTCGCCGCGCCGGCCAACTCGGCCGAGTTCCTCGGCGGCTACGCTGCGGCCGCCTTCGACGAGACCACGGCCGCCGCCCGCCGCACGCTCGAAGACAGCCGACGCGGCCGCGACGACCTCGCCGAGCGGCCGGCGGAGCTCATGGTGATGCGGGAGTTGGCCGAGCCCAAGGTGGCCCACGTCCTCGAGCGAGGCGACTACGACAAGCGGGGCGCCGCCGTCGAGCCGGGCACGCCGACCGCGCTGCCCCCATTTCCACCCGACATGCCCAAGAACCGCCTCGGCCTGGCCAGGTGGCTCGTCGATCCCGAGCACCCGCTCCTGGCGCGGGTGACCGTCAACCGGATCTGGCAGTCGCTCTTCGGCCTCGGGCTCGTCCAGTCGCCTGAGGACCTCGGCAGCCAGGCGTTGCGGCCCGACTACCCGGAGGTGCTCGACCTGCTCGCCTGGAAGTTCTCGCATCCCGCGAGTGAAGGCGGCTTGGAATGGAACCTAAAGCGGCTCATCAAGTCGATCATGCTCTCGCGAACCTACCGCCAGCGGAGCATCACCGACGCGAAGACGATGGTCGACGACCCGCTCAACGTCTGGCTGGCCCGCGGCCCGCGGCATCGCCTGCCCGCCGAGATGATCCGCGACGGGGCGCTGGCCGCCGCCGGGCTGCTCGTGGAGAGGGTGGGCGGCCCGCCGGTGAAGACC
>JBJTPO010000190.1:0-2589 GCA_046075145.1 Planctomycetota bacterium | reverse complement strand
GGCGGAGCGGAAGACGCTCGCCCGGCTCGCGGCGCGGCAGTTGCTCGACGAGGTCCGCGCCCGGGCCCGCGTCGGGCAGGACCAGCTCGCCGGCGGGCTGCTCGAAGGCTTTCCGACCACCGATGTCGACGGCGAACTGTTGGAGGAAGTGCGGGAGGAGCGGGATGCCTACCGCCTGCGCCGCGAACGGGCCGCCGCGATCGTGGCGGCCCTGCGGGGGCGGATCGCGACGCTCGACCCCGACGTGGCCCGGGAGGCCGGAGAGGCCGTCGACGAGATCCAGCGGGAGCTTTCGTTTTCGGCCCTCGAGCGGCTCGCCACCTTCGAGCGGGTCGGGCTTGATCCGTCCCTGGCGCCCGACCGTTCGGTCGCGATCGCGATCAACGGCTGGCTGCAAGGCGCGGCGGCCGGCGACGGCAACCTCAAGGTGGCCCTCTCGGCACGACGGCTCCGTGACTTCGTGGGCGACTACCTCCGCGAGCCCGAGCAGCCGGCCCGGGAGGCGATCCTGGCGCGCATGCGGAACGAGGAGGCCTTCGGAGCCCCGACGATCGCCGCCCTTGCCGCGGCCATGCGGCCGCCCGTGCCCCCACCGGCTCCGCTCGCCGAGGGCCTGCACGAGCTGGCGATTCCGGGCCCGGACGGCGGAGCCGACATCCGCTGCCTCGTGCAGCTGCCCCCGGAATACGACCCCCTCCGCCGCTATCCGGCGGTGGTCACGCTGCACGCCTCGTGGTCGACGCCGCTGAACCAAATCGACTGGTGGGCAGGCCCCGCCCGCCAGGACGGCTCCCGGCAGGGGCAGGCGGCGCGCCACGGCACGATCGTGATCGCGCCCGCTTGGGCGAGGGAGCATCAGGCCGCCTATGAATACTCGGCCCGGGAACATGCCGCCGTGCTCGCGGCGGTGCGGGCCACGATCAAGCGATTCTCGGTCGACACCGACCGGATCTTCCTCTCGGGGCATTCGCTCGGGGGTGACGCCGCCTGGGACATCGCCCTGGCCCACCCCGACCTCTGGGCCGGACTCGTGGCGATCGTGCCGACGGCCGACCGCTACGTGACGCACTACTGGCCGAACGCCCGCCGGCTGCCGATCTACGTCGTGGGGGGCGAACTCGACCGGGCGAGGTTGCTGCGCAACGCGACCGACCTCGACCGCTACTTCTCCAAGGGCTTCGACATCACCTACGTCGAATACCGGGGCCGCGGCCACGAGCACTTCTCGGACGACGTCCTCCGGATCTTCGACTGGATGGGCCGCAAGCGGCGCGATTTCTTCCCCGCGGAGTTCGAGGCGGTCTCGTTCCGCCCCTGGGACCGTTTCTTCTGGTGGGTGGAGATGGAGTCGGCCCCGACCCGCACGGTCGTGCTGCCCGAAGCCTGGCCGCCAGGCGGGGCCCGGCCGCTCTCCATCGAGGCCAAGCGGGGCGCCACCAACACGCTCACCGTCCGCTGCGGCGCCGAGCGGACCCGGGTCTGGCTCGCGCCGTCGCTCGTCGACTTCACCCAGCCCCTGACCGTGTCCGTCGACGGCCAGCGAATCCACAAGGGGCCGATCACGGCCGACGAAGTGGTGCTGCTGGAAGACCTCCGCCTTCGCGGCGATCGCCAGCACCCCTTCTGGGCCGTGCTGGAGAAGCGGTAGGGCCGGCTAGCGGCCCACCTCGGCCGACGGGGTGCGGGCCACCTCGGGATCGGCCTGGCCGGAGCGGGGCAGGGCCACACCCGTCAGCCGCCAGCCGTCGGGGAAGGCCTCCAGCGCCGTCCCCACCGTGCCGAAGTACTTCCGCACGACGTCGAACTCCGGCAGCGTGCTGCCGTCGATCCGCTGCTCCCGGACGCCGCCGGGCTTCCCGTCACCGAGGATGCCGTTGAGCAGCTGGCCGAAGACGCTCTGCGCCTTGGGCATCGAGCCCTGCCGGAGCAGTTCGTAGGTCGGGCGGATCGAGACATCCTCCCGCCCGAAGGACCGGGCGGCCGTCTCCCCCGAAGCGTAACGGGCCATCTCGGCCGCCATGGCCTTGTAGTCGGCCGCGGCGCCGAGCGCGTCGGGGCCGCCTTCGGCCGTCAGCAGTCGCTCGAGGATGTCGCGATGCGAGGCGATCAGCAGGTGGCCGCGGGCCACCGCGACCGTGGAGTGCGGCAGGAGCTTCTCGTCCTTGTCGCGCAATCGCTGCCGGCGATTGGTCCCCTCGTCCTCGTCGTCGGCGTGGGTCACGGCCCCGCCGGGCGTCTCCACCTCCAGCTTGGGGATCGCATGGGAGCGGTCGATCAACTCCCAGGCGGGCTGCCCGCCGAGTTCGATCTGCTGCATATCGGCGTCGGCGTTCATCACCTTCGCGATCGTGGCCGCCACCCGGGCCTCGTCCGAGCACGTGATCGCGAATACGATCCGATCGGAGTCGGTGCCCAGGGGTTCGACGTGTCCGTTGATCACGGTGATCCGGCCGTCGAGGCAGTTGACGAGATCCTTCTCGACGTCGATCTGCGGGCCGTCCGGATCCTCCTTCAGCGACGCGATCACGTCGTCGTACACGCCGGCGTCGCCGACGATATCGTCGACGAGCGTCTCGGCCGCCGTGAAGG
>JBJTPO010000189.1:0-1465 GCA_046075145.1 Planctomycetota bacterium | reverse complement strand
ATCATGAACGTGATCTTCGCTGTGCTGATGGCCTCGCTCGCCTATGGGCTGGGGGTCAAGGAGCTGACCTGCACGATCTCCGGCGTGCGGACCGGCGGAGCCGCCTGGCGGGCCGGCCTGCGGACGGGTGACGAGATCGTGAAGATCGGCGACCGCGACAACCCGATCTTCAACGACCTGCGGCACGGCGTCACCATCGGAAACCTCGCCAAGGGGATCGAGTTCACCGTCCGACGGCCGGCCGATGGCAGTACCCGCACGGTGCTGCTCAAGCCGGACACCGACCTGGGTGTGCCGACGATCGGCGTCACGAGCCCGATCTCGCTGACGTTGCCGGCGGAGTTCGGCAAGGGCCTGCCCGGGTCCGCCGGTCGGGCCAAGCCCGCCTTCGAGCCGGGCGACACGGTGCGCACGATCGACGGCGTCGCCGTGAACACCTACGCGGAGTTGCTCGCCGAACTCTCGCGCAGGCCGTCGGCCACCGTCACGCTCGGCGTCGATCGCCAGGCGAAGGGTGCCGCGACGCCGGAGCGGGTGGAGATCACGCTGCCACCCCAGCCGCGGCTCTCGACGGGGATCACGATCGGCCCGGCGCGGGTCACGGCCGTGCAGGATGGCTCGCCGGCCGCCGCGGCCGGCATCGAGGCGGGCGACACGATCCTCGCGGTCGACGGGCAGCCCGCTGGCAACCCGCTCACGCTCGAGGACCGGCTCGCCGCGCTCGTAGGCAAAGATGTCACGCTGACCGTCGGCCGCGAGGGCAAGCCGGATCGCGAGCTCACACTCGCCCCCCGCGAGGTCACCTGGCGGGATGACGAGACGTCGGGGCCGGGCTGCCGGGTGGCGGTCTCCGCGCTCGGACTCGCGCTGGCGGTGGCCGATACCGTCACCGATGTCGCCGCCGGCAGTCCGGCCGCGAAGGCGGGGCTCGTGGCCGGGGACCGGCTGACGCGGGCGAATCTCCTGCTGCCGGGCGAGTCGGGTGACGACGAGGGCGTGCCGATTTCGGCCCAGGACCCCAACTGGCCGGCCGTCGTGGCCGCGATCCAGCAACTGCCTGCCGGCACCACGCTCGAGCTCCGGGTCGGCTCGGCCACGGGACAGACCCGCACGCTGGAACTCGAGCCGGTCGATTCCGATGATCTGTTCGTCGCGGACCGGGGCCTCGTCTTCGACCCGGTCTTCGAGAAGGTCCAGGCCCACTCGCTCGGGGAGGCCTTCGGCCGCGGCCTACGGAAAGCGGGCGAGGATCTTTCGCTCGTCTACAGCTTCCTCGGCAAGCTCTGGAGCAACGCCATCAGCCCGCGGCTTCTGGGCGGCCCGATCGAGATCGCCAAGCAGGCCGGCAAGTCGGCCGAGGAGGGCTTCGGGCGGCTGCTGTTGTTTCTCACGATGCTCTCGGCCAATCTGGCGGTGGTGAACTTCCTGCCGATCCCCGTGCTCGACGGCGGACACATGGTGTTCC
>JBJTPO010000188.1:0-1849 GCA_046075145.1 Planctomycetota bacterium | reverse complement strand
GCCGGGTCGTACCAGGCGCTGTGCCAGCTCTTGCCCTGGCTGCGGAGGAAATATCGCTTCTCGATGGTGTCGTGCCGGCAGCAGTGGCCGTGCCCACAGTGACCACACAGGCCCGGCCCGCAGTGGTTGCAGAGCCGGCAGCCGTGGCCGGCGCACTGACCACACCGCTGGGCATGGCCGCCGTGGCCGGGCATGCACCCGTCACAGCCGGCGTGAGCATGGCCGCGGTGATGCGGCTGGCCGGCGGCGGCGAGCCGCGGCAGGGCGATGGCAGCCAGCGCGACGAGGGTCGCCGCTGCCACGAGCGTGGGGTACCTGATCGAGCCGGCCATGTCGCGGAAACCTCCAGGAATGATCGTCAGATGGTCAGCGAAGCCGACTCAGTACCAGTAACCATGCACCGTCGTCCGCAGGCCGGTGACGCCGGCGGGGCGGATGTATTTCCGTCGATGCTTGTACAGGAACTCATGCGGCATGAACGGCGGATACGTGATCCAGGTGTGGCCCACCCGCGGTGGCACCGGCCGCGGCGACACATAGAGCTGCGCGCCCATGGCGGGATGCGGGCCGACGGCCACCGGCGGCGTGTAAAAGTTGTAGAAGACGTCGGGCACGGGGCCTTCCACGCCGCCATCGATCGGGACCGCCAGCGCCGTGCTCGCCGCGACGGCTTCCATCGCGATCACCGCAATCAGGAGCCAGCGGCGGATGTTCCCGGCCGCCTGCACGTTCGTCCGCTGCATGGAAAATCTCCCTCCCGGGGCGCCTCCGCCTGCCGCGGCCGGCGATCGGGCCGCGTCTTCGGTAGTTTCGGCGGCGGCCCGGCCTGCGCATCACGTCCTGCGTTCTCCGGCGGGTGGTTCTGCCCGACACGCACACCTTCCCGCCGCCGGCGGGCGGGCGGGCGACCCGCAGGGTCGGCCGTCAGGCTTCCGCCAACCCGCAAACTCGGCCCCCCTTGCCAAGCCCGGCAGGGGAGGTCAAAGTCAGCGGTCAATCGCTCTTTTTTCCGTGGTTTCCATGGCCCGCACCGCCACCCGCTCCAAGCGATCGCGCTCCGCCGCCGCCCCGGAGGCGGCCGGGCCGGTGCCGTCCGCGCCCGAGGCCAACGGCCAGCCCAAGGCCCAGCGGCGGGCCACGGCCCAGACGCTGGCGGCCGGCCAGCGGGACATTTCGGTCAGCGAGTTCTTCGCCAAGAACCGCCACCTGCTCGGCTTCGACTCGCCCCGCAAGGCGCTGCTCACGAGCGTCAAGGAAGCGGTCGACAACTCGCTCGACGCCTGCGAGGAGGCCGGCATCCTCCCGGAGATCTGGGTGCGGATCGAGCAGGTCGGGGAGGCCGGCACGCGATTCCGAATGAGCGTCCAGGACAACGGCCCCGGGATCGTCCGGAAGCAGATTCCACTGATCTTCGGCAAGCTCCTCTACGGCTCCAAGTTTCACCGTCTGCGGATGAGCCGCGGCCAGCAGGGCATCGGGATCTCGGCGGCGGGGATGTACGGCGTGCTCACCACCGGCAAGCCGGTGAAGATCATCTCCAAGATCGACGCCAAGCACCCGGCCCACTACTACGAACTGCGGATCGACACCAAGACCAACCAGCCAGAGATCCTCAATGGCAAGGGGGAGGGCGTCGACATCCCGGCCGGCAAGGGTGGTGCCGAGCTGATGAAGAAGCACTCGATCGAATGGGTGGCCGAGAATGATCGCGGTGAGTCGATCGAACACGGCACCCGGGTCACGATCGAGATGGAGGCGAAGTTTCAGCGGGGCCGCGGAAGCGTGGAGGAATACCTCGAGCAGACCGCGATCTCCAATCCCCACGCCCGCATCCATTTTCAGGGCCCCG
>JBJTPO010000187.1:0-4732 GCA_046075145.1 Planctomycetota bacterium | reverse complement strand
GTCTTCGGCTTACGGGATGGCATTTTTTCGGGTGCTCAGTGTTTGGGACGCGATAGCGTCGGTACGACAAACTCACACAGCGGTCGCGTGGGACTCAGGACGAATGCTCATGTTCGTACGAACCCTACCCTGGGGGGGTGTGGCTCCGACTGGATCATCCGGCGCCGCGCTGCTCCGCCCTGGTCTTCCGTCCGTGGCACGACCTGCATAGCGTCTGCAAGTTTTCGTCGGCGTCTGTCCCGCCACCTTCAAGCGGGATCCGGTGGTCGACGTTCGCATCGTGGCCGGAGACGACGCGCTGGCACGACTGGCACCGGAACGCATCACGAACCATGATCCGCTCTCGCTTGGCTCGCCAGTCGGCGGTCTGGTAGTGGGCTTGTTCGCGGTGGCGGGGGACGGACACGAACGATGGTGGTCGCCACCGTGGGATCTTGGCGGGCATGATGTGGGCCTCCTTGCCTCCTGGTCGTCTGTCAGTGTGGCGTCGTGCCGGAGCGAGTCCAGCAGGCCTGGCCCGGCTGGTGGAGATGAAAGCCCAGATTTCATCTCCACCCGCATCTCCACCATCATCTCCACCGCCGCAAACTCTTACGCCGCAAGGGATTCCCGCAAAAGGTGGAGATGGGTGGAGATAAAACCTGAATCTAGCGCACGAGGAAAACATGGGAAACGCGTACCAACGCGTTTCATGCACGCCTCAACTGCTCAGGATGCGGGATAATCTCCACCCATCTCCACCAGAGACAAGAAAAACAGGCTTTCCCCAGGGGATTAGGCTGGTTTTGCCCGGTGGAGATGGGTGGTGGAGATGGAGGTGGAGATGGCAAACACCCCCAGGGCCATCTCCGCTGGGGCCAGATCAGCGAGGCAGGCCGGGGCCTGCGGCCTCAAGCTCGCGGCAGGCGGATCGACTGCCGGCTGGCAGGAACAGCGCCCACTCGTTGCCTTCCTTGCCCTCGCGGTCACTGTCGACCGAACGGCCGTTGATGATCCGGCCGCGCATGCCACGGATGATGTAGGCCAGGCGGCGGGCTTCCTGGCTGCCGGCACGGCGGCCGGTGCAGCTGGTCAGGTCCATGATCACGGCCCGCATCCGCTCGGCCGTGTCGTCGGCCTCGAGGAACTCGCCGCTGGGGTACGTTTCGAACAGCTCCGCGACCAGGCGGCGGGCGGTCCCCTTGAACCCTGGCCGCCACTCCTCCCACGCCTCGAGCAGCGCGGCCCGGAGCCTGGTCCCGTCGTCGATGCGTCGGACCATCGCCTGGGAATCAAGGGGATCGGCCATGCCGGCCCGGATCACGGCCTGGCGAACGGCGGCGCTCCAGCCATTAAACGATCCGAACGGCCGCAGCTTCGGCAGGCCGGCGGCACCTTGCATGAAATGCCACCGGAGGATCGTCAGGCCCGCCATCATCAACCGCACCCGGTTGGCCGCCGCGTAGGCGGTCAGGTCAAGATCAAACTCCTGCTCTTCGGGCCGATCGACCTTCGGCCGCAGCCGCAGCGTCAGGGCTCGCCGGGAGGTATCGGCCCCGATCGCGGCGTTGTTGCTGGTCGCGACCAACAACATCCTAGCCTCGGCCACGATCGTCTCATTCGTGCCCAGGCGGCGGTCCTGGTAGTTCGTGGTGGTCAACAGCATGTCCAGCACGTCATTCCCGATCGTGGTGGTGCAGTTGTCGAAGATGTGCAGGGCATCGCCCCGCAGCAGCGCGGCCGTCAGCGCCTTTTTCAGCTCCACCGGAGACGGCGGCATCCCAGCGAGCGGTGGCTCCACGCCCCTGGCGATCACCGCGAGCAGTTTCGCCAGGAGCGTCTTCCCCGATCCGGCGGTCGTCGCGTCGAACAGGAACAGCGGACTCGGCCCCTCGAATGCCGGCCGCGCGAGCAGGGTCAGCAGGGCCGAAACCCACACTGCCCGGCCGACTTCCTCGGTCCCGTCTTCGAACGGGAAATCCCGGAGCAGGTCCCGCAGCTCGTCCACCGCGATCGCGACATCCTCGCCCGTGGGGTCGACCTCGAGGCCCGACCAGTCTTCGGAGGTGACGACCAGGAGCCTGGTCGCTTCGTCGTAGCCTTCCCGCGTCCCGCCGATCGTGCCATCGGGCCGGATGAATGGCCCACGAACAATGCCCCGCAGCTCCCGTAATGCGGGCCAGACTTGCTTGCCCACCATTACCGGCGGCAACCAAGACGGGCACGGAATCGGCCTGGTCGTCCAGTTGTCGTTGCGATCCTGGACGGGTTCAAAGAACGCCGCAAGCCGTTCCAGCCGGTCGGCGATGCGTTCCTTGGTCGCGGTGCTGATCGTGGGCCCCAGGATCCCATCGCCAACCGTGACCAGCCGGCCGTCCCTGACGAAGAACTCGGGCCGCAACAGCGACTCGGCCTGGTCGGTCACTTCGGAGCGGTTGGCCCACTCGACTCGGATCACGGGCAGGCCCCGCATCTGCCGGATCGGCACTCCAGGCGCCGCCGCCGCGATCGCGCCATCGACCGGCGCGGCCAACTGCGCGTCCCGGATCACGTCGATGGCGGCATAGACTTCCTCGCGTTTTGCCCGTGCCTCCTCCATTGTGGACAAGGCCCATTCCAGATGCCGTCGCACCGCTGCGATGCTGCCGTTGCGGTGGTCGATCTCGCCAGCCGCCCGCACCAGGATCCCGGCCGCCGGGTCATCGTATGGATCGGCCTTTTGATCCTGGAGAATGACACGGAGCGACAGCTTCAGCACCTCGAGATGCGGCGGATCATTCCCCGCCGCCAACTCGGCCGCGTCAATCAACTCGGTGGCGCCGTCG
The DNA here is from genome assembly GCA_046075145.1 of Planctomycetota bacterium. GTDB lineage: Bacteria > Planctomycetota > Planctomycetia > Pirellulales > UBA1268 > QWPN01. Next base: position 1,928 of record JBJTPO010000187.1, on the reverse strand, counting down.
ACGGTGAATCCGCCTCTGGCGGCCGCCACGTCTCGCACAATGCCGGCCACGTCATCGGGACAATCCCGGAATGCCCAGACGATGCACGAAAGCGCGAGCAGCTCGGCCTCCGGCGCGTGAGTCTGCCCCTCGACCAGCTTCCGCAGATCCTGCGATCGGCGATCCTTCGTGGTCAGGCGCTTCCGTTTCTTCGTCATCGCCACCCCTCCCCAGCCTCATGCCGCAGCCATGCCAGGCGGCAGCGCTCGGCCAGCCTGGTGACGGCCGCGGCCTTCCGGCCCATGCCAGCCTCGAGGTAGTAGCCCACCGCCTTGACCATCAGCCCGCCGGCCCGGCGGGCCAGCCGGGGCCGGCCATGCCGCTGGCCGATCTCCAGGAAGGCGAGCGCCAGGCTGGCGAGTAGGTCGGCCAGCGCCACGAACATCGGCCGCCAGGCCAGGCGGATAGCCGCCTGGCGGCGTTGTGGTTTTTGGTCTTCCGGCCGTCGGTGGGGTCGTCGGTAGAATCGTGCCATCGTCGGGCGACCTCCTTGCGCCCTGCGATTTCGGCTCGGACGTTCGCCCGTCCGGGCCGTTTTCGTTTTCATGCCGTGGCCCGTCGCCGCAGCAGCGAGCGATCGACCACCTCGATCGTCCGACCCTCACCGGGTCGATCCTTGACCAGGCCGCGCTTGCGGCCATCGCGGATTAGGTCTTGCACGCGACCCAGCGAGACGTTGAGCAGGTCGGCCAGTTGCCGCCGGCTCGGGGGCCGGCCGTCCCGCGTCGTCCGGTCCAACACGATCCGAGCGAGATCAAGCATCCGCGGTGTCGGCGGTTTCATGGTGTTCTCCGTGTGGGTGTGTGTGAGTCAGGATAGGAAGCGTCACCGGCCCGCAGAACTCAGCCAGACGCACGAATCCGCCGCCGTTTACGCCGGCACCGCGGCGGGTGTCGCGTCGTCGTCGTCATCGTTTGGCGACGGATGGAAGATGGCCGGGAGCACGTCGCACGGCGGCGCGTGGTTCTCGACGTAGCGCGGATCGAGATACCACTTCGTCGTGGTGCGCAGGTTCTCGTGGTCGAGAAACCAGCGAGGATCGCCGCCGGCCGCGGCATAGTGGGTGCAGGCGGTTCGCCGGATCTGGTGAAACCCCAGCCGCTTTTTGCCCTCGCGCAGCCCGGCGGCCTTCATGATCTTCCGCAACTGGTTCCAGAGCGTGGTCTTTGACGACGCCCACGGGAAGACGCGATCAGCACCCGGGGCCATCAGCGCCTCGATCCGATCGCAGGTCGCCGCCGACAGCGTGTAGACGCGATCACGCTTACTGCCCTTCCGGGCCTCCGCTCGCAGGAGCAGGTGGGGCCGGCGGTAGTCCTCCTGCCGGGCGTCCATCACGGCCCAGATCCGCTCGCCCGTCTCCCACAGCACCGGGATCAGCGCGGAGAACATCCGGGCCAGCGCCACCGCGCTCTCGTCCGTGGCGGCAGGCTTGGCCAGCGCTGGCAGCGGGAAGCACCGCGGCCGACCCGACCGGCCGCGGTAGGTCGCCGGATCGGCGGCGGCCGTCAGGAGCCTGGCCATATCCTTTAGGCTCCACGCCTCCGGCACCCGCTCCGGCAGGCGGCCGGGGCGGACCGTCAGGGGGAACTGGATCACGCGCCGCTCGGCCAGCAGCCGGGCCAGGGCGCACAGTTGGATCCGCTCGCGCTCGGTCGTCAGCGGCGACACCTGCACCGCGCGGGCCTCGAGGTAGCGGCTGACGACCAGATCATCCAGATCGGCGACGACCGGCTCCCGCCCCAGCCAGCGGGCGAACGACCTCATCATGCACTGATACAACTCGGTCGTCCGGGGCGACTTGCCCCGCAGTCGCAGCGGCCGATACAGGTCGTGGAAGGCGTCGTAGAGTTTCATCATTCCTCCTTGCGTGCGCGGGCTTTCGCCAG
>JBJTPO010000186.1:0-11153 GCA_046075145.1 Planctomycetota bacterium | reverse complement strand
ATCCCGACCACGATCGGCCGCCGATCGACGAGCAGGCGGTCGACGAGGAGCCACGCACCGCCGCCCAGAGCGAGCACCGTCGGCAGCACGAGCCACCCGGGCCACCGACGCGGGGCGGGGCCGGCCGCCGGTCGCGGAGGGGGAACGGCGGGGACGGGCGTTGGCATGGGCGGTTCGATGGGCCGTCGCAGGCAGGGCAGCCCGCGCGAGCCGCTCCTCCTGCAATCTTTGTTCATCTTTCCCGACCGGGCGAACGGCGGGGCGGGAAGCGGCAAAAAAGCGTTGTTTTGGAGGGGGGAGGGGCGGCCAAGCCGTGGTTCCAGCCCGTCTGAGGGTTACGTTCGTCATAACCGGATGGGTCGGTCCGGCCGGGCCGCCGCTGGCATTTCCACCGCGGACCCGGTATCCTTTCAACGAGTGCGGAGGGGTTGCGAGCGTCGGGCGGCGTTTGCAGATTCCTCCGCCATGCCACGCTCAGCCGGATCCACAAGACCATCGCGGCGTCCCCGGAGCACACACGGATGAATCCGATCGCGCAGCAACGCGGGCTCGGGGGGGAAGTCAACCCGGCCATCGAGCGGATCGTCGGCGTGTCGCCCTGGTCCCAGCAGGTCCGTCGCTCCATCGAGCTGGTGGCCGCACACCAGTCGAGCGTCCTGATCATGGGGCCGAGCGGCACGGGCAAGGAGCTGATTGCCCGCGCGGTGCATGCCTGCAGCGCACGGTCGAAGAAGGCCTTCATCCCGGTCGATTGCGCGGTGACGACGGGCACGCTGTTCGCGAGCCACATGTTCGGCCACGTCAAGGGATCGTTCACGGGGGCCACGTCATCGACGCTCGGCTGCTTCCGGGCGGCCGACGGCGGCACGATCTTCCTCGACGAGATCGGGGAGATGGAGCTCGAACTGCAGGCCAAGCTGCTGCGGGTGCTGCAGCAGCGGGTCGTCGTGCCGGTGGGCAGCCACGAGGAGGTGCCCGTCAACGTTCGCGTGCTCGCCGCGACCAACCGCGACCTTGCCCTCGAGGTCAACGAAGGCCGGTTCCGCGAGGACCTCTTCTACCGGCTCAATGTCGTGGCCATTCGGACGATGCCGCTCCGGGAGCGGCCCGAAGACGTGCCCGTTCTGGCCGGCCGCTACCTGGCCCAGTTGGCGGCCCGGCACGGCATGCCGATGTGCACGCTGTCGCAGGAGGCGATCGCCGTCCTCCAACAATACCCGTGGCCGGGCAACGTCCGCGAACTCGAGAACGTCCTCGAGCGGGCCGTGATGTTCTCCTCAGGCGACCGGATCGAGCCCGATTCGCTCAGCGGGCTGATGGGCGAGGACAACACCATGCCCGCGCCGCGCGGGGCCATGGGGCAGCTGGCGGCCGCCGCCAGCTGCGGAGTCGTCTCGACCACGCCGCTGCCCGGCGTGTTCCGCGTGGAGCCGCGAATCGAGCCGGCAAGCCCGGTTCCCGAAGGGCCGACGGCCCTCAGCACCGATCAATGGCCGACCTTGGCGGATGTCGAGCGGTTGCACTTGGAAAGAACGCTGGCCGCGGCCGTGAACAACAAGTCGCTGGCCGCAAAGTTGCTGGGCATCGACCGCTCGGTGCTACGGCGAAAGCTGCAGCGGTTCGGCATCCAAGACGAGGCAGCCGACTGATCCCGTCGGCTCGGCGTCGAATCCCGGCGGGCCTCAGCCGGCCTTGGCCCGCACGGCAGGCTCTTCTTCGTCCGGCACCCGCAGCCGCAACGTCGGCGCGGGCGGCGGCCGCCGCTCCTGTGAGAAGCCCCGCGAGCCGGTGCCGAGAAACGCCCGCAGATGCGCGACCGACTCGCCGGTGAACTCGCGCCGCAAGGCCTCAAGTACCTCGGCCCACGGCAGGCCGCGGCGGTAGATCGCCCGGTACGCGGCCTTGAGTTCCGTGATGTCGTCGGCGGAGTGGCCGCTCCGCCGGAGCCCGACGATGTTCAGGCCGACGACACACGAACTCTGCCCATCGAGCAGCATGTAGGGCGGCACGTCCTGGACCACGCGGGCGTGGCCTCCCACCATCGCCAGCCGGCCGATGCGGCAAAACTGGTGGACCGCCACCGCGCCGGAGAGGAACGCGCGGTCCTCGACGGTCACGTGGCCGCCGAGCAGGGCGGCATTGGCGAAGATGCAGTTGTTGCCGACCGTCACGTCGTGGCCGAAGTGGGTGCCCGCCATCACGTAGTTGCGGTGCCCGACGGTGGTCGTGGCATCGGGCTTCATCGCCCGATGAATGGTGACGTGCTCGCGAAACACGTTGTGGTCGCCGATCACCACTCGGCCGATCGCGGTGGGCCGCGCGACGTGCTGGGGCACCCCGCCGATCACAGTGTGTTCGCCGAACTCGTTGTGGCAGCCGGCGACAACCCCCGCCTTGACGACCGCGCCGCTGGCGAGCGTGCAGAAATCGCCCACCTCCGCCCCATCCTCGATGATGGCGAACGGGCCGACGGTGACGCCCACCCCGAGCCGAGCCCCGGGACTCACCACGGCCAGCGGATGGATGCTCACGGGAGTCCTTTCAATTGGGCCGCAGGCTTTTCCCGAGCTGCGGTGACCGGGTTTATCGGCACCGCGGGGGCCCAGATTCAATGCCAGTTTGGCGGACTCGTTCGATCTTGCCCCGCCTCACGTGGCACGCCACACCCCGTGGCTTTCCTGGCCTGCCTGTCCGGCCAGCCCGGCGCCTCGACTCCTCTCTCCCGGCCGGCCGCCGTATCATCCACGGTTTCGGTTTCGGCCGGCAGCGGCGCCCAGGTGGCCCGCCCGGCCTCCGGCTCGGGAGCACGATCACCGATGACACGGCAGGAACGGTATGCGGCGGCGGAAAAGATCAAGGACGAGGGAGACCTCGCGGGGGCTGTCGCCGCGCTCGAGGCGCTGGTCGCCGAAGAGCCGGACTTCGCCCTGGCCCACTCGGCCCTGGGGGCCTGGTGTACCCGGCTGGAACGTCATCAGGAGGCGGTTCGTCACGCCCGTCGAGCCTGCGAACTCGAGCCTCGCGACCCGTTCAGTTACACGGCCCTGTCCGTCGCCTGCATGCGGGCCGGATTGATCGCGGAGGCCGAGGAAGCGTTGGCCAAGTCGCGGATGCTGCAGGGCTGAAGCCCGGCCTCAGGAGCCGGCCGCCGTCGTCGAGACGGCCTCGGTTCCGAACCTCTGCTCCAGGAGCTTCAGGCGTTCGTCGTCTTCCGGCGTGAGCCGCTGTGCCCCGAGCTTCTCCCGCCGGGCAGCTTCCAGCGACTTTCGGGCGGCGGCCTCGTCGCCCGCAGCCAGTTCGGCGGCGGCCAGGTGCAGGTACTTGGCCGCGGCTGGTGCCAGGATGGCTTCCTTGAGGTCGGCCACGGCGGCCTCGTGCTCGCCCTTGGACAGTCGCACGAGACCGCGGGTGTCGAGCAGGTCGGGCAGTGGGCCGAGTTCGGCGATCGCCGTGTCGATCAGGGTGCCGGCTTCGGCAGCCGTAGCCGGCTTGGCCAGATGGAAGGCGAGGTTGTTGGAGACGATCGCCGCCTGGGGGGCGGTCAGCGTGCCGCCGGCGAGCAGGTCGCGATAGATGCCCTCCGCCTCCGCAACCCGGCCCTGGATCGCCAGGATTTCCGCTTCGATGAGCCGGACCACGACGCTGCCCGGATCCAGCCGCTTGGCCTTGGCGATCCAGGGTCCGACTCGACCGGCGGCCAGGTTCGCCGACGCCTCGTCGACCTGCGAGCGCAGCACCTGGATCGCCATCGACAGGGCCCGCTCGAGCGAGATCGCGTCCCAGTTGGTCTCGAGCAGATCGAGCGCCTCCTCGGCCCGCCCCTGGCGGCCGAGGAACTCGACCCTGGCCTGGAGCCCGCCGGGCTCCAACTCGGCATATCGCTCGAGCACGCGATCAGCAGCCTTGGCGAAGCCGAGATCCTCCATCAGTCGCGCCACGGCCGCCAACTGGGCCGGCTTGTCGACCGGTACGGCGCCGCCCGGCATCAGCCGCTTGGCATAGTCGACGGCCTTCGGGCGGTCGTTCTCCGCCATCGCGAGTTTCGCCTGCAGCGCCAGGGTGATCGCGGACTCGGGGGATGACTTTTCGAGCCGCCGCATCCAGGTCTTCGCGGTCGAGGCCTCACCGTGAGCGATGAGCTTCTCGATCAGCAACGCCACGTAGGCTGGGGGCGTCTTCGGGTTCGCAACGAGTGCCACGAGGTCGTCGCGGGCGGGAGGCCACTGCCCCAGTTTCTCACGCAGTTGGGCCCGCGTCAGCCGTTCCGCCGTCGTCAGCGGCTGGCGTTTGGCCAACTCGTCCAACAGGCTGACGGCCCGTCGCCAGCTGTCCGGCTCCGGACGGTTGGCCAGGAGCGAAATCTCCAGGCCCAGGTCCTCGCTCGCGACCGGTTCGCCCACCACCCGATTGGCCTGCAGGAGTTGCAGCCCCTGTTGCAGGTCCCGGTAGGTTCCCTGAGCGGCACGGAGCTGCGCCAGCGCGCGGCGGGCCCCCGGCTTCGCCGCGGCCGCTTCGTCGCCGGAGGCCTCGAGGATCCGCTCGAGCAACCGCTCCGCATCCTCCCGCCGGCCCTTGTCGATCTGGAATGAGGCCAGGCCCCCCAGCGCCTCCACGTTGTCGGGCCAGCGCCGGGCCGTCTCCTCGAGCACTTCGCCCGCCTCGTCACCGCGGCCGAGCATCTGGTAGCCCTGGGCCAGCGCCAGTTGTCGGCGCGGCTCGGGCATCAGGGCGGCGGCCTGCTTCAAGGCGTTCTCCGCCTTCGCGGGGGAGCCGGCCGCGATCCCGTAGTTGAACAGGGCAAACCAGGTCTCAGGCTCCTCCGGGGCCAGCGCCGCGGCTCGCTCCAGAATCTCGCCCGCCCGCTCCATCTTGCCGGAGCGGACGAGCAACTGGCCGAGCCAGAGAAGATCCTCGTGGTTCTGCGTGTCCCCGGCGACGCTCTGCTCGGCCAGCGTGACGGCGTCGTCGAACTTTCCGGCCCGGAGTTCCACCTCGGCGGAGATGCGTTCCAGCCCCTGCACGCCGTCTGCGCCGAGGGAAGCCATCGCCTCCTGGGCTTCTCCAAGACGATTCTGCGAATAGAGCAGGGCCACGAGCCGACGCACGATCGCCGGGTTCGCGGGGCCGACCGCGATCGCCCGCCGCAGGCGGTCGATCGCCGCGGGCGCATTTCCGCGCAGCCCCTCGACATCGGCATGCAGCAACTGGATCTGGCTCCAGCCGGGCCGATCGTTCTCCGCCTCCACGAGCAGGTTGCGGGCATGGTCGAGCAGGTTGCCGACGTCGTCGGGCAGGTCACGCGAGCCGTCCGGCTCCCGGGGTTCGAGCTTGGCCAGAAGCTGCCGGGCCTCGAGCAGCTTGACGCCCGCCTCGGCCACCCGGGCACGGGCCGACGACGCACCCGCGACCTCGCCGACCTTCGCCGCAACCCCGCGGGCCGCCTCCAGATCCCCCGCGAAGATCGCGGCCTCGAGCATCGCCTCGCGGATGGCGAGATCCTCCGGGGCGGCCGTCGCGGCCTTCTCCCAGAGCCGCCCAGCAGCTTCGCGGTCTCCTGCGGCCAACCGGATCGGGGCCAGCGTAGAGAACACCTTGGCGGCGGCGGCGGCGGGCAGGGCGTCGGCCCGCGCGGCGATCGCCTCGATTCGCTCGCGGGCAGCCTCGGCGGGGAGACCGGCCGCGGTGCGGGCCTCGACCAGGAGCAGCGCCGGGTCGTTTTTGATCCCCTCGGGAACCCGCCCGAGCATCGTTACGGCGGCCTCTGGGCCTTCCGACCGCAGCACGAGCGTGACCAGGGCGGCCCACACCTGAGGGTCGGCTTCAGTGCTGGCAGCTTCCAGCAGCTCCCGCGCCGCCTGCGGCTCATCCCGGCGCACGAGGGCCTCAACGCGAAGCAGGGCCAGCTGCGCCTTGGGCACCGTCCCGGACTGCGCGAGGACTTCGAGCAGCCCGTCGACGCCACTCCAGTCGCGTTCCGTGGCCGGCAGTTCGGCCTGGCTCGCGATCCGCAGTTGGAGCAGCGGGAACCAGACCTGCGGGATGGTGGGGAGCTTGTCCTCCGGCAGCGTTGCGGCGATGGCCTCGAACTCCGCCAGCGCCTCCGGCGTCCTGCCTGCGGAAATGAGCGCCATCGCCGCGCCCGCCCGGGCGGCCAGCGAGTCGGGTGCCTCGGCGAGGATCCGGCGATTGACCTCCAGCTGGGCGTCGTATTCGTTGAGCTGGGCATGGCACTGGCCGAGATAGAGATCGACCTGCCGGATCAGCTCGCGGTTGCCGAGCACGAGCGGTCGCACCTGCTCGAGCTTGGCCTTGGCATCGTTCCAGCGGCCCTCCGCCACGAGCAGCCTGGCCTCGAGGAGCCCGACGGGCCCGCTCGATGCCCCATACAGCTCGCTGATTCGGGCGATCGACTGGCCTGCCTCGGTCAGCTTGTTCTGCTGCAGGAGCGCGTCGGTGAGCATCAGCTGGAGCGACGCCTTGCCAGGCAGCCGTTCCACGCCCTCGAGCAGCACGGTCTCCGCGGCGGCGGGTTCACCGCGTTCCAGGAGCACGGCCGCCAGTCCGCGATAGGCCCGCTCGTCGTCTGGGAAGAGCTTCACCGCCCGTTGGGCGACGTCCCGCGCCCGTTCAAACTCGCTGGCCGCGAACGCCAGTTCAAACTCGGCGAACACGCAGTCGGCCTCGTCGGGCGCGAGCTCGAGCGCCTTGGCGACGGCCGCCTCGGCCTGCTCCCGATCTCCCTGATCCCGATACCAGCTGGTCATCGCCAGCCAGGCCCTCGGGTCGTCGCCCCGCCGCGCCACCAGTTCCTCGAGCACCCGCCGGGCGTCAGCCGGCGATTCGTAACGTTCCTGCAGGATGGCGGCCAGCAGCACGAACGCGTCGGTGTCGGCTTCCGCGGGCTTGTCCTGCGCGTCCTGTTCCTCGAACTGGCGTTGATCGAGATCGTAGTCCACCAGCCGGGCCGCGATCCGGGCCGCCTCCTCGAACTCGCCCGACCCGAGGTGGGAAGTGGCCTGAAGGAAGCCGACCCGCCGGCCGCGGGCTGCCCGGTCGGTCTGCGACTTGGCGTCGGCGTCGGCCGAGGGTGGGGCTTCGAGGCGCTCCTGCAGGACCGCGAGATGCTCGAGGGCGTCGGTCGCGCGGCCGACCCGCAGCTGAAACTCCGCGAGTTGGAGACGGAGCTCGTCGTCATCCGGATTCCCACGGACCGCGGTCTCGAGCGCGTTGAAGGCGCGGGAAACGTCGTTGCGGGTGGCGTCCGGGGACGTCGCCCGGCCATGCAGCAGCTTCGAATATTCGGCGAAGGCCTTGTCGTCATCCGGGCGAAGGGCCACGTACTGGGCGAACAGCGACATCGCATCTGCCACCTTGCCCTCGTCGAGCCGCTTGCGGGCCAGTTCGAGCTTGGTCCCGGCATGGCGGGAAACCTGGAACTTCCGCAGCAAGGAAAAGCCGATCCCAGCGGCGAACAGTCCTGCGATCAGGAACAGGAGAAACCTGAAGTTGACTCGCTTCACGGCAAGGATTCCGGGCATCGCGGGGTGAGTGGGATCGATGGGGACCAGGCCGGCATCCCGCGGGCCAGCCTTCCCCCCGTTCCGCAGTTTAGCAGCCTGCCATGCGGATTCCGTGGCTGGGCAGCGAAGCCGGCGGGTTTCTCAACGGCCTGCGGCGGCCCGGTCCCCAGGCCGGAAATGCCGCCAAAGTCGCCCGGCCTTCGAGGCCGATACACCCAAGGAGGCAGATTTTGCGGGTTGGAGCGATTGTGCGGACGCCCTCTGGGGCACCTGATCCAGCCCGAGCCTAGCCATCACCCGGATGCCGGACTCATGAACTCCATCGCCCTGGAAAAACCGTCGTTCGCTTGCGTTGGACGTGCAGCCGTCAGGTTGACCGTCGCGGGCTGTGCAACATGCTGGTTGGTCGCAAGCCCGATCCTGGGGCTGGCGGCCGACCGACCGTCGGCTGCGACCAATCGGCCACGCGTCAGCGATCCGGCGGTGCAGCCGGCCGGCGGGGCGGGCTGTCATTCGTGCGGGCCGGGCGGCTGCCGGCAGGCCCACGGCAAGCATCATGGCCACCACGCGGGGTGTCGTGACGGGGTGTGTGTGCCCTACTGCCCCGTCCGACCGGAGCAGTTCGGGTTCTACGGCACCCAATGGCGGCGTTGGCCCGGCTCCGCTGTCGTGCAGGTCTCCGGAACCCGCGATGCCGGGCCGGTCTCTCCGCCCCGTTCGGCCGTGCCGGGGCCGAAGGAGGAATCGTTGAGCCCGCAGGCCGACCAGGAGCCCGCGGACAACCCCGACGCCGACGCCGCCATCACTCCGCCCCCCGCGGCGACTCCCCGCGAGCAGATGCCCGAGACCCCGGCGCAGCCCGAGCCCGTCGAGCCGCAGGTTCTCGAACCCGAGCCCGAGCCGAAGGCCACGCCGAAAACCGAGTCCACGCCCGACGCCACGACTGACGTGGCGCCCGCACCGCTGCCCGATTCGCCGCGGCCTTCCGTCGAGCCGAAGCCCGTTCCCGCCGAACCATCGGCTCCTGCCCCCGAGGCGAAGCCGCGGCCGGAAGACGAGAACCTGTTCGAGGCTGTGTCGGCCGCGGGCGCCACCTCAGGGTGGCGGGCCCAGCGTCGGTTCGCCTTGGGGGCGGCCGCAGCGCATGGGCCGGACGGAGCCGACGGGAAGGCGATCGAACCGGTGTCGCACCTCGACGAGTCCGATCCGCGTCGCGTGCCGCGGGTGTCGTTCGATCCGGTCGCCGAGACCCGACGGCTCCGATCGGCGCGCTGATCACTTCGCGCCGAAGCGCAGGTGGTGTGGCGACGTCATGCGAGAGGCGGGAGTCGAACCCGCACGCCTTGCGGCACTGGAACCTAAATCCAGCGCGTCTGCCAGTTCCGCCACTCTCGCGCACGGGACAGGATTGATGCCCGCGACGATCCGAGTCTACCCGGCCGGACCGGCCGCCGCGGCAGCCGCGCTGGCGGCGGGATCGGCCGGAGCCGCGGCAGGGCTCGACGTCTGCAGGCGGTCGAGTTCCAGGAATCGCTCGAGGTTGCCGGCGCCGGCGGGCGAGCGGGCCGGCCAGGTGGCGACCAGGACGTCCTCCACCGTGCCATCGCCGCCGCGCACCGGCTGCCGTCCAAAACGGATTTCCAACGCCACCACCCGGCGGGAGGCATCATGCCTGCCGTTCCAGTCGCGGGCGATCGCGGCGGCCGCGGGTTCGGCGAACACATGCACGTGCGGCCGCGGCAGCACCCAGAGAAACTTGTGCCAGCGGTGATGGGGAAGCGACGTGAACCCGCCGGCGGGCCGCTCCCGCTCGAGCGGGCGGCCGTCGCGCAGCAGGTCCACGACCGCACCGTCGGCGAGGATGCCCCGGCCGTAGACCCACTGCTCCTGCGCCGGCACCCCGCCAAACATCCCCCATTCCTGCGACAGGCACGCGAGGTTGATCCCCGCCAGAAGCGGACGGGGCAGGCGGAGGGCGGCCAGCGGCGTCACCTGGTGGACGAAGGATGCCGTGGCCAGCAACCCCGCGAGGCCGCAGCCCCATGACGCCGCGCGGCCGAGGCCGGCGATCCTTCGCGATCCGTCCTCCGCGGGCCAGGCCCGCCCCGGGATCAGCGGGAGCCAGGCCACGATCCCGATCGCCGCGAACAGCCCCACCGTCATCGTGAGCCAGATGGTGGCATGAAACGCGATGAAGAGCGCCACGATCCCGCCGCGCACCCCCGGCGACGGCAGCGCGATCAGGAGCAACGGCAGGCCGATTTCACCCAGCAGCACGCCCCACTGGAGCGGTCGCGCGATCCAGGGGGTGCTGCCCAGCAGCATTCCCAGCGGGGTGCCATGATCGTGGACCGAGAGCGCGTGGGCGAGGGCGTCGCCGGCGAACCAGGTCGAATTGCACTTCGACAGACCGGCTCCGAGATACACGGCGGCCAACTGGAGCACGAGCGCCGCCGATGCGATCGACCGGACCGCGCTCAGGGGCGGCTCGGTGAGGTCACCCCGGCGGGCATCGAGCGACCAGCGGGCCCCGAGCGGGAGAAACATCGACCAAAAGACCTGGCAGGCGAACCAGATGTCGCCGGCGTTGGTCGCGGGCGACGTTCGACGGATCACGCTCACCAGCGCGACCCAGGCCAGGATCGTCGCCGCCCGCGTCCGGTATCCGACCGCGAGCGCCACGCCGGCGATCCCCTCCAGCGCCAGCACGACGCCGCTCCACCAACTGGCGTCGCTGAGGAAGGCGGCGGACCAGAGCGTGGCATCCGCGTGGTAGCGGGCGAGCGTGGCGAGCGGAAACATCCCGTCGGCGGCGAACATCAGCCGGAAGTCGCGGGTGCGGAGCAGGCAGTCGGTCGTCAGGATCACCCCGAGCCCGATGCGGTAGACGGCCAGACTGCGGGCGTCGAGCATGAAGGTGGCGGCGAGCCACCGTGCGAGGAGGCCGCCGAGGCGTCGTGCTGGGTGGTGGTCCGGCATCACTTCGTTGCCCGGCAGGCGGCGGGCGGCGTTGTGGCCTCCTCCAAGGACCCGGCGTCGGGGTTCCTTGATCGCGCCGAGCCGTGAAACTACAACATCGCGGGATCCTGGAGCGATCCCAGTCCGAATCGAGCCTGGTCTCCGGCTTCGCCGGCGTCCCTTCCCCGAGAGCCCACCGATGCACGTTCCCCTTGTCGTCCTCGGCGGCGGCCCCGGCGGCTATGCCGCTGCGTTTCTGGCGGCCGACCTCGGCCTCGAGGTGGCGATCGTCGAGCGGGACGAGCGGCTCGGCGGCACCTGCCTGCTCCGCGGCTGCATCCCGTCGAAGGCGCTCCTGCACGTGGGCCGGGTGCTGGCCGAGGCCCGGGAGATGGAGGAGTGGGGCATCCACTTCAAGAAGCCGTCCCTCAAGCTCGATGCCCTGCGGGCCCGCAAGGACAAGGTGATCTCCACGCTGACCGGCGGCCTGGCCACGCTCGCCAGGCGACGCAACGTGCAGCTCATCCGGGGCACCGCCCGGTTCACGAACTCGAACACGCTGGAGGTCGCCTCGGCGGAGCCCGGCGGCGGCAAGAGCCAGACACTGACGTTCGACCACTGCATCCTGGCCAGCGGCTCACGGCCGGCCCGCATCCCGGCCTTCGACATCGGCAG
>JBJTPO010000185.1:0-1781 GCA_046075145.1 Planctomycetota bacterium | reverse complement strand
GTGCTCGGCGGCGCGATGGCGATCCCGGTCACGCTGGCCATTCTGATCTGGGGCCTGGGCAAGGATCCGTTCAATCTGACTCCGATGCTGCCCGATTCGGTCGCCTTCCTGCTGCCGGCCAAGTTCCGGCCCGCGGGGTCGGGCACGATCCCGAACGCCCCGAGCCTCGATGACATCGTCGGCACTCCGGTCGCTGGCGACGGCGAGGAGGCCCTGCCGAACGCCGATGATCTGGCGAAGACCGAGCCGGAGCCGCCCGCGCCCGTCGAGCCCGAGCCGACCGACCTGGCAGCGGTCGAGCCGGATCCGGCGGCCGGGGCCGGCGAGAACGAGGACGATCCGCTCATGAAGCTGCTTGACGAGCCGGCCACCGCAACGCCGCCGGCGGCGGCCATCGAGCCGCCTCCGCCCCCGGAGCCGGAACCGCTTGATCTCGAGAAGCTCGGAGCGGTCGTCACCGAGGCGACCGCGGCCCTGGAGGCCGTGGCCGCCGTCGATGACCCGTCCGATCCGGTGCGGCGGCGACTCCTGGCCATGTGGTACAAGTCGCTGGCGGGCTATGCCGAGGAGTTGGCGGCGCTCGAGCGGCTTGCGAGCGAGACGGGCCGTCCCTTCGAGCCGGCGATCGAGCAGGGTGATGCCATCCGGGCCGGTCTGGCGGATCATCCGCGACTGCAGGCCGAACTCTCCGGGTTGACGCGATCCTGGATCGCCTATGCGAAGCGGCCAAGCGACGGCTTGGTGACGCTGGCGACATTCGGAGGGGCCCGCCGCGTAGGGCCCTACTGGAGGTCGCAGGTCAGCCTAGCCGCCACCGACAAGCAGCCCGCGCTGGAGATGGTGGTGCTGACTCGGGCCGAGCCGGCCGTGGCCCAGGGCGATGACGTCGTGATCACCGGTCTGGCGGTGGACGACACCGTGGTCTGGGCCACGGAGTTGCGACCGGCGGCCGGCGGGTCGGGCTTCCCCGGGCTGTGACGCAGGACGCTCCGGCCGACGTCGAGCGCGACGCGGGTGCGATCGCCGCCGCGGTCGTGGCCGGACGGCTGCGGGCGGTCGAGGTCCAAGCGGCCGCGCAGAGCCGGCATCAGGCAGCGCATGCCCGGCTGAACGCGCTCGTCCAGCCGCGGTTCGCCGAGGCCGCAGCGGAGGCCGCGGCCATCGACGAACGGCCGAGCGGGCCGCTGGCCGGCGTGCCCGTGAGCGTGAAGGAGTGCTTCCCCGTGCGCGGGCTGCGGACGCCGCTGGGCATCCGCAGCCGCGCGAGCTTGGTCGACGCTGCCGATGCGGCGATCGTGACGCGGCTGCGGGCGGCAGGCGCCGTGATCGTGGGCAAGGCGAATGTGCCGCAGGCGATGGTTCTGCACGAGACCGACAACCCGGTCTTCGGCCGTACGAACCACCCGCTCGCGGCCGACCGCGGGGCGGGGGGCTCGAGCGGCGGTGACGCGGCCGCGGTCGCCGCGGGGGTGGTGCCGCTGGCCGTGGGCAGCGACCTGGCGGGCAGCCTGCGGCAGCCGGCCCATGCCTGCGGGATCGCGGCGCTCATGCCCCGCTCGTCGGTGCTCGGTGAAGGCGGGGCCATCGACACGCTGCCGAGCCTGCGGGTTGTGCGGCCTCGCGCAGGGTTCCTGGCCCGCTCGGTCGCGGACCTCGCCCTCGCCTGCGGCGCCGTCGGGGTCGACCCGGGTCGGCGTCGCACGGTGACGCGGATCGCCTGGTGGAACTCGGCGGGCCCCATCACCGAGTCGGCCGCGATCCGGCGCGGCGTGGCGGAGGCG
>JBJTPO010000184.1:0-2450 GCA_046075145.1 Planctomycetota bacterium | reverse complement strand
TCGAGCCGCCGGGCCGCCGTCTCCAGGTCCACGTCGAGCACGAGCACGAGGCCAGGCGCGAGGCCGCCGGTGGCCACGCCGCCCACCGCGCGGATCACGGCCGGGTCGAGTCCGCCGGCATGTCCTTGGTAGACGACATTCGAGAGCAGGTAGCGGTCGGAGACCACCCACTCACCGCGGGCCAGTGCCGGTGCGACGATCTCGGTGACGAGCTGGGCGCGGGCCGCCATGTAGAGGAGCATCTCGGCGGTGGGGGCGAGGTGGAGGTCGTGGCGGTCGAGGAGGATCGCCCGGATCGCGTCGCCGACCGGCGTCGAGCCGGGGTCGCGGCAGGTGGTGACCGTCTGTCCGCAGCCGGCCAGCCAGTGGGCCAGCGGGCCGACCTGCGACGACTTGCCGGCGCCGTCCATGCCGTCGAGCACGATGAACCGCGGTGGCGTCATGCCGATCGTCCATCTCCGCCGCGGGGTTTCAGAAGCCCTGGGTGCCGAGCCACCGCTCGCACTCCACCGTCCAGGGGTGCAGTTGCTTCGTACCGTCGTAGGGCCGCACACCCAGGCCGAGGCCGTGGCGGCCGGTCTCGTAGACGTGCAGTTCATAGGGGCGGCCGAGCGACGTGAGCCGGATCCCGAGCTCGAGGATCGGCTCAAGCTTCACGGCGTCGTCCTCGAAGGTGTGCCAGATGAAGAGCGGCGGCGTCTTGTCGTGGGCTGCCAACTCGCCGGAGAGTTCGCGGGAGAGCGCCTCGGAAGGGGCGTCGCCGAGGAGGTTCTTTCGCGAGCCACCGTGGGCCTTGTCGGGCATCATGCTCACGACCGGATAACAGAGCACGCCGAGCGCGGGCCGGGACGACTGCCGGTCGATCGGGTCGGCGGCGTCTGGATCGCCGTCGTCCCCCTTGAGGCAGGCGGTCAGCGCGAGATGGCCTCCGGCGGAGGAGCCGATCACTCCCACCCGGGCCGGCTCCACCTTGAACTTCCCGGCGTCGTGCCGGACGAGCCGGATCGCCCGGGCCACGTCGCCGAGCATCACGGGATGACGATAGCCCTTGCTGCCGAGACGGTAACGGAGCACGAAGGCGGAGATGCCCTGCGAGTTGAGCCAGCGGGCGTAGTCGGTACCCTCGTGGTCGGCGAGCGCGCCATAGCCGCCGCCAGGGCAGATGATGAGCGCGGCCGAGGCGCCGGCGGCCTGCTTCGCGGGCCACCAGGTGACGACGGGCGTGTCATGGTCGGCGTCGCCCTTGGCGTCGGGCGCGGCACCTTCCCAGAGACGAAACACGCCGGCCGACTCGCTCGCCATCATCGGCGGCGTGACGGGGGCCGAGGGCGCTGATTGGCCGCGAGCCTGGGCGGCCATGCAGAGAACGAAGAGGACGATCATCGGGGCCGGCGACCGGGCAACGCGAGCGGACATGGGAGGAACATCCGAGGCGAAGATGGGTGGGTCGCATCATGATACGCCATCCGCCACGGGCTCGTGTTCAGCTGGTGAGCAGTTTTTGAATGCCAAGCGGATCGGCGGGGTCGAGCGGGCCGACGAGGCGGCAGACGTTGGCGGCCAGCGGCCGCCGGCCCGTCTTCAGCAGACAGTGCACGAGCCCCTTGGCCGCCTCGAAGAACGGCTGGTTGCCCGCAATCGCGTGGGGCAGCGGCCTGGGATTGCCGGCAGCCTCGAGCGCCCGGAGGCAGAGTTCGTACGCCCGGCCGAAGTGGCCGCGGGCGAGCTTGGCGTCACCCTCCTCCAGCGCGATCAGGCCGAGGTGCACGTGAGCCTCGAGGAAGTCGGGACACTCCGACAGCAGCCACACGAGTTCGTCGCGGGCGATTTCGGGCTCGCCGCCCGCGATCATCTCCTCGACCTCCGCGATGTCGTCGCGGCGGCGGCGGGCGCAGCGGGGCTGCACGATCTCCCAGGCCGGCCCGCCGGTGGAGTCGCGGCGGGCGATAGTGATCCGCTCGGCCCCGCCGGTCGGCCCGCGTCGGCGCTTGCCTCCCTCGCGGCTGGGTTGATCGCGGCGGGAACCATCGGCGGTCATGCGGGGAGTTGGAAGGCGGTGTGAGGCGGCGGCTAGACTCCCAAGCCTAACCGCGGAATCGGTCCGGCGAGAGATCGGCCCGCCGCGGCCCTCGAGGCCCGCAGGAACGCATGGGATCGGCCGCCGGTGCGTCGTCGTCGCCGTTTCGGTCCGTGGCGGCCAGGCTTCTGGCCTGGTATCGCCGGAACCGCCGCGACCTCCCCTGGCGGACGAGCCGCGATCCCTATCGCGTCTGGGTGAGCGAGATCATGCTCCAGCAGACCCAGGTGGAGCGGGTCAGGGACTTTTTTGCGCGGTTCCTGGAGCGGTTTCCAGACGTGGCGGCCCTCGCCCAGGCTCCCGAGCGGGACGTCCTCAAGCGCTGGGAGGGGCTGGGTTACTACCGGCGGGCCCGGCAGCTGCACGCGGCCGC
>JBJTPO010000183.1:0-6157 GCA_046075145.1 Planctomycetota bacterium | reverse complement strand
CTGCTCGGCGGGGAGCTTGATGTTGAGGCCGATCGACTTGCAGCCCACGTCGAAGGCGCCGCGGTTGGCGGCCTCCATGATGCCGGGACCGCCGCCGGTGATCACCACGTAATCCCTTTGGCTCTCGCACTGGTTGTCGATCGAGACGAGCTTGGCGAACTCCCGCGCCGAATCGTAGTAGTGGGCTTGGGCGAGCAGCCGCTCGGACCGCTCCACCTCCCGAACCGCCTTCCTGTCGTCCGGATTGGCCGCCAGGGCCCGGCGGGCCTCCGAGAGCCGCCGCTCGGCGGCCGTCCGCTCCACGATCTGCGTGCCGCCGAAAACGATCACCGTGGAGTGGATCTTGTCGGCCTGCAGCGCCAGCTCGGGCTTGCCGAGTTCGAGCAGCATCCGCACGCCCCGCATCTCCTCCATGGCAAGCAGCGCCGGATCCTCCTGGGCGAGCCGGTAGCTCGGCGAGGCGAGGATCCGCTCCATGTTTTCGGCCACAAGCGCCACGTCGTCGCCGAGGACGGTGTCGGGCAGGGCGGCACAGGCCTTGGGAGGCAGGGGTTTGGTCGCGGGATTTTTCGCCACGGCAGAGGCTCCGGAGACAGGAGGTCTTGGTCGGATCGACGAGGGGTTGATGGACAAAGGCAGGCCGAGGTCACGGCCGGGGATCACGGCCTGCGATCAGGGGCTTGGGCAGGTCGATCGACATGCCGATCGTGGGCAGGTCGGCCTTCCAGCCACGGGTGGTGGCGAGAAACTCCTGCATGCCCCGAGCCGCCGGGGGCTCCCCGTGCACGAGGAAGGTGCGGGCCGGGGCAGGCATCCCGGCCAGCCAGCGGCCGAGCTCGGCGCGGTCGGCGTGCCCGGAGAAGGAGTCGATCTGACGGATCGCGGCCCGCACCGGGATGTCTCGGCCGTGGATCCGCAGCGTCTCGGCCCCGTCGAGCAGTTCCCGGCCGCGGGTGCCCTTGGCCTGGAAGCCGGCCACGAGCACGGTCGTGGTGGGATCGGGCAGGCGGCGGGCGAGGTGATGGAGGATCCGACCGCCGTTCATCATGCCGCTGGAGGCGATGACCACGCCCGGCCCGCCGTGGGCATTGATCGCCTTCGATTCGGCGGCGGTCCTGGCGAGGCGGACGAACGGGCTCGCGGCCGCCTCCGCCACGCCGGCCATCCGGGCCTCGCTCAGGTCATGTTCGGCGCCGTGCCGGCGGAAGATCTCGGTCGCCTCGACCGCCATCGGCGAATCGACCCAGACGGGGAGATCGGGAATCCGCTTGGCGGCCATCAAGGTGCGAAGCAGGTAGACGAGCTGCTGGGCCCGGCCCACCGCGAACGACGCCACGAGCATCACACCCCCGCGGGCCACCGCCTCGTTGGTGACCGCCTCGAGCTCCTCGAGCGGCCGGGTGGGGGAGTGGTCGCGGTCGCCGTAGGTGCTCTCGCAGACGAGGTAGTCGCAGGCCGGCGGCGGCTCGGGGTCGCGGTAGAGCGGGGCGTCGTAGCGGCCGACGTCGCCCGAGAACAGGATCCGCACGGGCGGCCCGGTCTCGGTGGCCGCCTCCAGTTCCACGAAGCCGCTGCCGAGCATGTGGCCTGCGTCGTGGTAGCGGCAGCGGATGCCGGCTGCGGGCTCGAACCAGGTTCCGCGGTCGATCCGGCGGACAAGCTCGAGCGCCGCGGCCACGTCCTTCTCCTGGTAGAGCGGCAGGGCCGGATGGTGCTGCGAATAGCCCTTGCGATTGGCGTAGGCGGCATCCTCCGCCTGGCACTTGGCCGAGTCGTAGAGGAGCAGAGGCAGCAGATCGGCGGTGGCGGGCGTGGCGTGGATCGCGCCGCGAAAGCCCTCCCGCACCAGCCGCGGTAGCCAGCCGGAGTGATCGATGTGGGCATGGGTGAGGACGACGGCGTCGATTTCCGCCGGCGGAGCGCCCAGCGGCTGCCAGTTCTTCAGCCGCAGCCGCTTCTCCCCCTGAAAAAGTCCGCAGTCGATGAGCACCCGCCGGCCAGCGTGCTCGAACAGGTGGCGCGAGCCCGAAACCACGCCGGCCGCGCCCAAAAAGGTCAGTCGTGCCATCGCCCCTCGTCTCGCGTCCTGCCGCGGCTCCGCGTTATCACCGGTCCGGCCCAGACCGAACCGGGCCGCGCCGGGTCTCGCCCGCGACGGCCAGTTCGCCGGCCGCGAGCCGGATCGCCTCGAGCCAATGGCTGACTCCGCCGGCCTCGAGCGCCGAGGGAATGTACACCACGAGCATGCTGCGGGCGCCGCCGCGGCGGATTTCGGTGACGGCACCCGCCCGCTCGAGCCGCCGAGCGAGGGCAGCGAGCAGCGGACCCGCCGGCAGGGGCAGGGTCCCGAGCCGCGTGCGATCCGGAACGATGCGCAGCTGGTTGGCCCCCTGGAGCGTCACCTCCGCATCGATCCAGAGCGTGGCCGGGAACAGGCCCGGGCCCACGCGCATCCCAGCCCGCAGGCGGCCGGGCAGGAACTCGACCCGCGGCTCCCGGCACCAGTCGGGCAAGACCGCCGCGTGGTTTCGCGGCAGGTCGAGGGACAGAAACGCATTGACCTCGCGTTCGTTGAACATGCCCTCCCAGCGACCCACCTCCAGGAAGGCCGCATGGAACGACGACCCGCGCGACACCAGCCGCCGCGCATCCTGCTCGGCGACGGCGACCGCTGCCACCGGATCGCGGCCGCCGAGCGGCCCGCCGACGGGCAGCCGGGCCCGGTAGAACTCCGGCGTTGCGCCTGCCGCAGCCGCCAGCGCCGCCACGACTGCCAGCATCCCGCCGACTACGAGCAGCAAGAGCCGTCGCAACCGCCGGGGTTTCGGCGGCTGCGACGGCTCGAAATCGTCGGCAGGTTGGGAGCTGATCAGGTCGGTATCCACCCGGTCAAGTGTGGACCAAGACGCCCCGGGCGGGCAAACGTCGACTGCCGGTTCAGCCCACGCAGCGGAGCAGGCGGGGAATCGGCAGCTCGGCTGCCGCGTCGAGCGTCACGTCGCCCACGAGGCCGTCGTCGAGCTCGTCGCGAAGCACCCGCACGTCGGGCGGGGCCTCGATCCCGATCCGCACCTTGTCGCCACTGACGCGGACGATCGTGACCACCACCGAATCACCCACGCGAATCCGTTCGTTTTGCTTGCGGGAAAGCACGAGCATGAAGACCTCCGTTGTCTGCTTCAGGATGAATGGAATGAATAGAGCGGGGATACTGTACGTTTGTCAAGCATGTCGCCGCGGACTTATTCCGCGAGCGCCGCCCGCGGCTCCGGCCGTCCCCCCGGTCGGCCTGTGCTTCCGACCGCCGGCTGCGGGGCGACGGGGTGTCGCGACGCGGCGGATTAGGGAAGCTGTGAGCCAGAGGAAAGATCGTCCGCCCAGGCGGGGTTTCTTGCCTGGGCGGGAAAGTGCGCCGGCCGAAGGCGTTGTGACGGCGGCGCCGGCTGGCTGCCCCAGCCACTCATGCCGCGGCCCGCGGCTGCCGAGCGGCGTGGCGGCTCACTCCGAACGATGGGCTTCCGAGGAGGCGTCGACCGGCGCGGCGAAGGCCGCGAGATCGACCGACTCGGCTCCGGCGACGTGCGCCTCGGCGTCGGCGATCAGCCGCCGATCAGCCGCCAGCAGCCGCGGGTGGCTCTTGTGAACGCTCCGCAGCCGCGCCGCGCCGCCGGCCACGATCGCCAGCCGCGGATCGATCTCCAGGGTCACTTCCGAGGGAATCGCCGCCTCTGCCTCGAGCCGCCGGTTGAGCGCCAGTCGTGGAAACGGCGGAATGCCGCCGGGGTGAAGCAGCGCCTTGAGGAGGATGGCGGTGTCGGCGAACTGACGGTAGGTCACGGCCGCTTCCGGCGACTCGGCTGCGGCGAGCGTGACGGCATACCGCACCCGCGGCCCTGAGAGGACGAGCGTCTCCTCCTCCTCGGCGAAGTTGCTCGTGAAGTCGGGGCCGCCGGCCCAGCGGACGAGGCGATCGTCGCTGGAGCGGGCCCACTTCGCCAGCGACACGCTCATCCGCTCGAGCCGGATCAGCGGAATCTCGGTCTTCACCCGCCGGACGGGATCGATCACGACCACCCGCTCGCGGGCCGGATCGTGGAGCACGATCTCCACGAGCTGCATGCCGGCTTCCGGCTGGTCCTTGCCGGTCGGCAGTTCCAGGAAGTCCCAGGCGACGCCACCGTCGAAGAGCGTCAGGCTGCGGGCGACCGGTTCGTCGCCGCCGTCGCTGAACAGGTCGCTCTCCACCCGCATCGTGAGCGGCTCGGGGAAGGCCCGTGGCTCCGAGGGTTCGCCCGCAGCGAGCGGGAGGCTCACCGTGGCCACGAGCAGCGAAACGCACCGGCGGGTTCGACGAATCACGGCAGCCGCCTCCGGGAAATCTGGGCCGGGGAGGGTAGCAGGGCGGCTGGACGGCCGGAAGGCCGAATCCCGGCCCGCCTGACGAGACCGGCGGAAACCTCGGCCAAGAACCTTGTGTTGTTCTTCCGGAAACGCCATGGGTCGAAGGGGTCTCCAAGCCACGTGAACAGCATGGACAGGAATCGCCCCACTCGTGGCGCAGACTTGCAGTCTGCCAGGGCTGGGTTCGGGGGTGAGTGGTCTGCGATGCACCGCCACCGGTTTCGGCAGGTTGCAACCCTGCCCCACGGACTGGCGAGATGCCACGGGCAACCTCGGCCCTTGGCGCCCCACTCATGAGAATCCCGGATGGACCCCTTGTGTTATCCTCGCCCGACTCCCTGAGGAAACCCCCGATCATGCCTCAACTTCTCCCTGCGGTCGCCCGCCTCCCCGCGGCCGTCCTCGTCGCCTGGCTCATCGGAGCCCATTCGCTCGCCGCCGAGCCCGACTGGCCCCAGTGGCGGGGCGCGGCCGGCGACGGGCACGCCCCGGCCGCCCACGACCTCCCCGTCACCTGGAGCGAGACCGAGAACATCGCCTGGAAGACGCCGCTACCCGGCCGCGGCTGGTCGAGCCCCGTGATTGGGGACGGCCGGATCTGGATGACGACGGCGATCGAGCGGGCGGCGAGCCCCGAGGCGACGGCTCGGGCCCTCGAGGGCAACCGGATGGCGGACCAACTCGCGGTCTCCGGGGCCGTGACCATCCGCGCGGTGTGCGTCGAGCAGGCCACCGGCACGCTGCTCCACGATGTCGAGCTGTTCACGATTCCCGATCCGCAGCCGATCCACAAGCTCAACTCGTTCGCCTCGCCATCGCCGGTGCTGGCCGCCGGCCGGCTCTACTGCCACTGCGGCGACTTCGGCGCCGCCTGCATCGACGCCGCCTCGGGGCAGGTGCTGTGGAAGAACCGCGAACTGCGGCTCAATCACGAGAACGGCCCGGGCAGCACGCCCGTGCTCTGGCGGGATAAGCTGATCGTGCACCTCGACGGCAGCGACACCCAGTCGATCGCCGCCTACGACGCGGCCACCGGCCGGATCGCCTGGCAATCGCCCCGCTCCGGCGTGCTGCGAGACGATGCTCAGCTCAAGAAGGCCTATGGCACGCCGCTGATCCTCACGCTCGGCGGTCGCGACGTGCTCGTCTCACCGGCGGCCGACTGGCTCTACGGCTACGACCCGGCCACCGGAGCCGAGCTCTGGAAGATGAGCTACGGCGTGCTCGGGTTCTCGATCGTGCCTCGGCCGGTGACCGCGGGCGACCTGCTCTTCATGAGCACGAGCTTCATGCAGCCGGAACTGCTGGCCGTGAAGCTGGCAGGCCCCGATCGCCCGCCCGAGATCGCCTGGCGGGCGAAGAAGGGAGCCCCCACGATGTCGTCGCCCCTGGTGGTGGACGGCCTGGTCTCCATGGTCAGCGACAAGGGCGTGGCCACCTGCCTCGACGCCCGGACGGGCGAACCCGCCTGGTCCGAGCGGCTCGGGGGCAACTTTTCCTCGTCGCCGCTCTGGGCCGACGGCCGGGTCTACGTGGGCAACCGCGATGGCGACACCTTCGTGATCAAGCCCGGAAGGAAGTACGAACTGCTCGCCACCAACCACCTCGACGGCGGCATCTACGCCACGCCAGCCGCGGTCGGCCGGGCGCTCTATCTCCGCACCGAACACGCGCTCTACCGGCTGGAACGGCCAACGGGAGCCGGACCATGAACGCCGGCCCCGCCCTTTCGTCCGGCAGGCTTGCAGCCTGCCGG
>JBJTPO010000182.1:0-3353 GCA_046075145.1 Planctomycetota bacterium | reverse complement strand
AGATTCGTGGAGTCGGTCCGCATGTAGGTGATCAGGCCCACGCGGCCCTCGTCGGGCAGGTCGATGCCCTCGTAGAGCTGCTGGGCGATCCGCATCGTGCGGTCGGTGCTCATGCCCAGCCGGCTCGAGGCGGCCTGCTGGAGCGTGCTGGTGATGAAGGGTGGATAGGGCCGCGACTTGGTTCGTGTGACGTCGATGCTCTCGACGGTGTAGCGGGCGGCCGGGTCGGGCCGGCCGGTGAGCCGGACGACGTTCCGGCCACGGCCCTTGCCGTCGGCGGCGGTTTCGCGGGCGACCGAGATCTCGAGCAGGCCCGCCGCCTCGGCGGCCGCCAACGCGTCGCCGGCAAGGTCGGCGGTGGACGTGTTCTCGGCTTCTATCTTCAGAGGCTTGCCGCCCACCTCCACAAGTTCGCAGGATAGCGCCTTCCGCTCCGCCAGCCAGGCCATCCGGTCCCGCACGAACGGCGGCCGGCCCCGCTCGTCGCGGCGGGCCATGAACTCCCTCCAGGCGTCGTGCAGACCGGCCGCTGCGGCCACGTCGAAGGTCATGCAGCCCGAGATTTCCCACGACTCCGAGGGCGTGAAGGCCCGGATCTCCTGCTCCCGCTCGACCACGATCCGGGTCGCCACGCTCTGCACCCGGCCGGCCGAGAGGCCGCCGGCGACCTTTCGCCAGAGCACCGGCGAGACACGGTAGCCGACGATCCGGTCGACGATCCGGCGGGCCTGCTGGGCCTCGACGCGGGGCATGTTGATGGCCCGGGGCGACTGGAAGGCCCGCTGCACCTCGCTCTTGGTGATGGCGTCGAACGTCACCCGCTTGGCAATGGCTGGATCGACGCCGAGCACCTGCGTGAGGTGCCAGGCGATCGCCTCGCCCTCGCGGTCCAAGTCGGTGGCGAACCAGACGTCGCTGGCCCCCTTGGCGAGCTTCCGCAGTTCGGTGACGGTCTTCTGCTTGCCCGGATCGACCTCGTAGGTGGGCTCGAAGTCGTGCTCGAGATCGACGCCGGGCACGGCCTGCTTCGTGCCCTTGGGGGCCCGCTTGGGGAGGTCGCGGATGTGGCCGACCGATGCCTTCACCACGAATCCGGGGCCGAGGTACTTCTCGATCGTCTTGGCCTTCGCCGGGCTCTCGACGATCACGAGTTCATACGCCCCCCGGGACCCGGCGGAGCGGGCCTTGGTCGCGACGGGCTTGCGGCTGGCGGAAGGTTTTCTGGCCATCGGCTCGCGGGGGGCTGGAGGGGATGCGGATCGCGGACATCGGGATTGGCGCCAACGGGGCTGGCGCTACAATCGCGATCGGACCGGCCGCCACAAGCGTTACCCTGCGCTCTTCCGGCTTGTCAAGTGTCGGAAGTTTCGCCGTTCCTACGGCACGGCGGGTTTTTTTCGGGCAGGAGCCGGGCGAGCCCCAGAAGAGCACATGGCCGGATCGTTCCAAATTTTCCGTCGCTATCAAAAAGCCGCCCTGGCGGGCCTCGCCATCATGGCGATGCTGGCTTTCTTCGTCCTGCCGCCGATCCTCCAGATGGGACAGTCGGGTGGGCCGGCCGCCGACGGCGAGGTGGTGAGCTGGAAGGGGGGCGGCCTGAGGGAGAGCGGCCTGCAGCGGGCGGTGATCTCGCGCCGGGCGCTGAACCAGTTTCTGATGGCCCTGCAAGCGGCTGCCAGCGGCAGCGAGCGGGTGCAGCCGCCGCTGCGGGACGACGAGAAGGCGGTCGTGGACTCGCTGTTGATGGCCCGCGAGGCGACAGCCAACGGGATCGTCGTCAGCGACGCCGTGGTCAATGACTTTCTCGCGATGTGGACGGGCAACCGCGTGCCGCAGGCCGACATGCGTGGCGTGATCGACCAGCTTCGTGAGCGGGCGGGCATCACCGAGCAGGACATCTTCGACGGCCTGCGGACGCTCCTGCTGGGCGAGCGGATGCAGGCCTTAACGCTGCGGGGGGCGGGGTTCGCGAGTGCCCCTCCGGGCTGGCGGTGGGACGCCTTCCGGAGGCTCGAGCAGTCGGCCACGGTCGAGGTCGTGCCCGTGATCGTCGAGTCGCTCAGCAGCGAGGTGGCCAAGCCGACGGTCGCCGCCCTCGAGGCGGTGTACACCCAATACAAGGACGACCTGCCGCAGGCCGCGAGCGACACGCCCGGCTTCAGGGAGCCGGCTCGGATTCGGTACGACGCGCTCGTGGCCACGCCCGACGTGTTCGTGGCCGAGGCGGAGAAGGGGGTCACCGAGGAGCAGGTCGCGAAGTTCTACGAGGACAACAAGGAATCGCTCTACAAGCAGGTTCCCAAGCCGGACGAGCCGGCCGGAGAGGATGCGGCCAAGCAGGATGAGAAGGCTGCCGATCCGCAGGGCACCGCCGAGAGGGCAGACGCGTTGAAGCCGGAAGCGAAGCCCGCCGTCGAACCGGGCGAAAAGCCTGCGGCCGTGCCGGAGGCAGGCACGCCCGGCACCCCGGCCCAGCCTGAGCCCGCGACTCCGGCCGGTGGCCCGCAAGCCGCCACCGGCCCTCGTCGTGGCCTGATTCGCCCCGCCGCGTTCCGTCAGCCCGGTGAGGCCGCCGCCGAAGCGGTGCAGGAGGCGGCGAAGGCCGCCGGGCCGGAGGATGCGGGCGACAAGGACGCCTCGAAGCCCGCCGCGAAGCCGGAGGAGAAGCCCGCCTACGAGCCGCTCGAAAAGGTGCGAGACGACATCCGCAAGCGGCTGGCTCGTGAGGCGGCCGACAAGAAGCTCGGCGAGATTTTCGACAAGGTCACCGGCCGGATCGCCACCTATGCCGACGACGTGGAACTCGCGCTCGGCGTGGGCGAGCCGTTGCCGCCGGCGCCCGACGTTGAGAAGATCGCCGCCGAGCACGGGCTCGAGGCGGTGCGGTCCGACTTCGTTGATGCCGGCGAGGCGATCGCGGCCGGCGGCGTCGGGTCGAGTTTCCAGTTGACGTTCTCCCAGCCGATGGGCGTGCGGCAGGTGCAGTGGGCCGACATGCTGTTTTCTCCCGAGGCGGCCCGCTGGCGGCCCGTGGCCACCCGCGACTTCGCGGGCAACCGCTACCTCTCGTGGAAGACCGAGGACCGCCCCGAGTTCACGCCCTCCTTCGCCGACGTCCGCGAGGAAGTGGAGCGGGTCTGGCGGCTGATGGAGTCGCGGCCGCTGGCCAAGAAGCGGGCCGAGGCGATCGCCACCGCGGCCGCCGGCAAGGATCTGGCTGCGGCCATCGCCGGCCAGGAGGGGGCGGAGGTGACGAAGGCCGGCCCGTTCACCTGGCTGACGCGGGGAACCGCTCCGTTCGGCTCGGCGCCGATGATCTCGCAGCCCGCCGGCGTGCAGCTGGCGGGCAATGA
>JBJTPO010000181.1:0-8499 GCA_046075145.1 Planctomycetota bacterium | reverse complement strand
ATTGATAGTTGTATATATGATAAAAATGATCCAAATAAAAAAGAATTAGATCCAAATAATAAAAATTTTAATATGAAAAAAATATATTGTCCAATACCACCTTATCTAAATTTTAAAAAATTATTATAATTAGATCTTTTCAATTTTTATAGCCCGCCGTCCCTCGGCTGAACCTCGCGATCCGTCCATCCTTGACTTTCGCCCTTGAAGGCCTCGTCGGCCCGCGCCTGCTCGAGGATCGTTGTCTCGACGGCCGCTCGACCCGCCGAGGCGGGCAGCACGCCGACGGCGATGGCGGCCGGCAATTCTGCGCCTTCCGCGACAAACCGCTGGTCGTGCGTGGCCTGGTAGCCAGGCAGGTCCGTCAGGAACGGAGGCCTCAGCCGACTCGGGTCGGGCTTGACCGGAGGGCCCCCTTCGACGAGCGGCGGGAGGTCCACCACCTCCACAAAACCGAGCGGCAGCCTGAGCGACACGCGGCCGGCGGCGAATGTCGCCGGCTGGGACTGGAGCACGGCGAAGGGCGCGGCATCGCGGTAGGCCGACAGGGCCTTGGCGTAGTCGGCGTCGGAGCGGCCGGTCGAGCAGCCGGCGACCAGCGAGGCGAGCAAGACAAGGGACTGGCGCATCGGACGGCTCCGGGAGCGGGCGGGGCGGCGAACGCAGCCCCTGGCAACCGCTGAACCTGTGCTGAAATCCGTTCGCGGTCAACGCCCCGGCGCAAACGCCGTGATCGGCCCGCGTTGCCCGTCCGGCATCGCCCGCCCCACCCTTCCCGATTCGCCAAGCCTTTTTTCTTCACCCCGCCCTCCCCGTCTGCCGATGGTAGAGGTGCGGGCGAGAGCCCGACCGACCGGCGGGAAGGCCGGGGCGGTTTCCAGCGGGCAAAGGAGTGCCATCATCATGCGGATCAACACCAGCCGTTTCGGCCGCATCGACATCGATGCCGGCGACATCCTTCGGTTCCCCAGCGGCCTGCCGGGGCTCGAGGACTGCCGCGAGTGGGCCTTGCTGGCCGACTCCTCCAACGACGCGCTCGGCTGGCTCCAGTCGACCACCCGCCCCGACGTGGCGGTGGCCGTGGTCAGCCCCCGGCGATTCGTCCCCGACTACCAGGCTCGAATCCCGCGGAGCGAGCTGACTCCGCTGGCGATCGCCGACATCCGCCAGGCTCAGGTCGTGGTGGTGGTCGGCAAAACCGACACCACCCTCACGCTCAATCTCAAGGCGCCAATCGTCATCAACCTCGAAGCCCGCACGGGCCGTCAGGTCGTTGCGAGCGGCGACCTTCCGCTGCAGTACGAACTCTCTTGCGGACGCCCGCCACTCAGGAAGAGTGCATAATCCAAGGTGTCCGGCGGCGCGGAGCGCCTGCCGGCATCCCATGATCCGAAGGACCTTGCCATGCTCGTGCTCTCCAGACAACGCGACGAAAGCATCATGATCGGCGACAACATCGTCGTCACGATCGTGGATATCCGGGGAGACAAGGTCCGCCTCGGGATCAACGCGCCCTCCGAGATTCCGGTGCACCGGCAGGAGGTCTACGAGGCCATTCAGCGGGAGAACCTCCGGGCCGCCCGGCTCGAGCCGGGCGAAACCGAGGCGATCGGTCGGTTCGCGAACCGTGGCGCTGCCCGCCCCGAAGAGCCGGGCAACCGGTAAGTGGCGGCGGGATTGCATCCCGCCGAAGCCGCCCGGCAGCAAGTGGCGGCGGGATTACATCCCGCCGAAGCCGGCTGACATTCCCAAGTAGTTCCGCGGGTTATAAACCCGCGGCCACTCCCCAACTGGCCACTTCGAGGCAGGTCCCCGGCACTTCCGAGCAACCGGTCTCACAGTGATCCGACTACGCCTGGAAATAACCTGGTTCATTGCCCGGCTTCCACTTGATGTTGCAGCCGAGGCTCGGCACCTGTTCGGCCAGCGGTGGCTTGCCTGACAGGAGCGAGTCCATCGCACCCCGCAGGTCGCGGCCTGTGACGGGCACCTCGCTCCCGGGCCGGCTCGGGTCGAGCTGGCCTCGGTAGACGAGCTTCCGCCCGGCGTCAAAAAGATAAAAGTCGGGCGTGCAGGCGGCGTGATACGCCTTCGCCACCTCCTGGGTCTCGTCGTAGAGATAGGGGAACGGATAGCCCCGCTCGTCCGCCTCGGCCACCATCTGCTCGGGTGAGTCGGCCGGGTGGGCGGCCACGTCATTGGAGCTGATCGCGGCGAAGCCGATGCCGCGGCGCAGATACTCGTGGCCCAGCCGGGCCAGCTCGTCGGCCACGTGCTTGACGAACGGGCAGTGGTTGCAAATGAACAGGACGGCGGTGCCCTTGGGCCCCGCGGCGGCGGCGTAGTCCACCATCCGTCCGTCCACGTTGGGGAGGTCGAAGTCGGGGGCCACGGTGCCGAGCGGCAGCATCGTGGAAGGGGTGCGGACCATGGCGGGATTCCTCGCGGCTCGGATGCATGACCGGGCGGGATCTTACGGGCTTGGGCGACAACGGTACACCCGCTGGGCATTTGCGGTGGTGGCGGCGGCGAACGCCGCGAGCGGTTCGCCCCGGGCCAGCGCCAGGCAGGCGGCCGTGTGCACCACGTTGGCCGGCTCGTTCCGCTTCCCACGGATCGGCTCGGGCGACAAAAACGGGCTGTCGGTCTCGACGAGCAGCCGCTCGAGCGGCACCGTCTTGGCCACCTCCCGCAGGTCGGCCGCCGAGCGAAACGTGACCATCCCGGCGAAGCCCAGAAAAAATCCCAGCTCGATGGCTTCGGCCGCCTCGGCGGCGGTGCCGGTGAAAGAATGCAGGATGGCGGCCAGCGGCCCGCGGGCGACCGCCTCGCGGAGCATGGCGAGGCAGTCGCGGGTGCTCTCGCGGGTGTGGATCACCAGCGGCAGCCCCGCTGTCTGTGCCAGGCGGATGTGGCGGTCGAAAAAGTCCCGCTGCACCTCCACCGGTGCGGTGGTGCGATACCAGTCGAGCCCCGTCTCGCCGACGGCGGCCACGCGGCCCCCCTCCGCCAGCCTCACGATCCGGTCCCACTCGCCGGGCTCGGCCTCGGCCGTGTCGTTGGGATGGATGCCGGCAGCCGCGACCAGGCCCGGCTCACGGGCGGCGAGGTCGGCGGCCGCCTCGCTGTCGGCGGCCCGTGTGCCGATCACGGCCATCCCCGTCACGCCCGCCGCGCGGGCCCGGGCGAGCACGCCGGGCAGGTCGGCCCCGTAGCGCATCGGGTCGAGGTGGCAATGGCTGTCAAAGTAGGTCATAGCCGCACCTGTTCCGCTCCGTGTTTGCCATGGCTTCTACGCATTGCCGTGAGGGGTTGCCCGTGCCAATCGAGCGGCGTTGCTGACCGAGCGAAGCCAGGATGGCGAAGCGAGGTCAGCATCGAGCGACCGGAGGGCAGGATGCCCGTAGGAAGCGTCCGGCGAGATGGCACGGGCAACCCCGAACCCACGCTGGACGTTGCCGTCAGGTCGCCGCAGGCTTGGCCGACAGCCCGGCCCGAAGCTTGACGGCGATCTGGTCGAGATTGGCGACGTGCTGGCGGGTGGTCTTCGCAGCCTCGGCGGCCAGGCCGGCGGCCGTGGCGTCGTTCGGGGTCGAGACCAGTTGCTCGAGTTCCGCTTCCTGACGCTTCAGGCCCGCGACGATCCGCGGCAGGATGTGCCGCAGGTCCACGTCGTGCCAGCCGGAGAACGAGATCGGATAGACGGTCTTCGGCACCGGCACCTCCCGCTCCTCCAGGATCAGCGCGGCGCGGTCGGCCACCTGCCGGTGGTCCGCGACGAGCGCGGCCAGCGCCAAGCGAAGCTCCTCGGGCCCGGGGTAGCTCCAGATCCCGGAGTCGGCCAGATACATCGCCAGCGAGGGCTGGAGGATGCCGAGCAGGCGGACGAGGGCTGGAGACGTGGGCATGACGGGGACGTTCTGGTTGAGGACAGCTTCAGGAGGCGAACGAGCCGGCGAGCTGGGCGTAGCCGTAGAGGCCGCCCCAGAGGATGCCGAGCACGACCACGGGCACCGCCAAGGCTGTGATGAGCCCGCCGGAGAGCGAGAGCGGCCCAGCCGGCTCGACCGGCCGGCCTGCGGGCGGCGGGTCGAACGTCATCACCTTCAGGACCCGCAGATAGTAGAAGAGACTGATCACCGTGTTGATGCCGCCCACGATGAGGAGCGTGAGCATCAGCGGCTGCTCGGCCCCGGCCCGGAAGGCCGAGACGAGCGACGCGAACACGAGGAACTTGGCAATGAAGCCTGCCAGCGGCGGCAAGCCGATCAGGCTGACGAGCACCACGGCGGCGGCCACGACCATCCCGGGATTCGTCCGCACGAGCCCCGCGTAGGCGGCGATCTCCTCGCTCCGCAGGCTGTTCCGCAGCACGGCCACGATGGCGAAGGCGGCAAGATTCATGAACAGATAGGTGCCGAGGTAGAAGGCCAGCGCCGCGACGGCGTCCTGGGCCCGGGCCGGGGCCACGCCGGCGAGCGCCGTGGCCGCGGCCGCGCCCATCATCAGGTATCCCGCGTGGGCCACCGTTGAGTAGGCGAGCAGCCGCTTCATGTTGGTCTGACCGTAGGCGGCGAGGTTGCCCAGCGTGCAGGTGGCCGCGGCCATGATGCCGACCAGGTAGGCCATGAAGTGGCGGACGTCGGCGAGGCCGGTCGCGACCGAGCCGGCCGCCTCGACCCCCGGCAGCGTACCCAGCCCGAAGACGAGCCGCACGGCCAGCGCCACGGCGGCCGCCTTGCTGGCCACGGAGAGAAACGCCCCGACCTCGGCCGCGGCCCCCTCGAACACGTCGGGGCACCAGAAGTGGAAGGGCACGGCCGAGAGCTTGAAGGCCAGCCCCACGGCGAGCATCAGCCCGCCCAGCGAGAGCACCATGATCTCGCCCCCCGCCTTGCCCTCGCCCACGATCCGGCCGATTTCGGCGGCCATGCTCGGCAGGTGGCAGGTGCCGAGCACCCCGGCCAGGAGCGAGATCCCGTACAGCATGATCCCGGCCGCACCGGCACCATACACCGCATACTTGAGCGCGGCCTCGGAACTCGCCTTGCGGCCCTTGAGGAAGCCGGCCAGGGCATAGGAAGGCACGCTCGCCATCTCGACGGCCATGAACACCATCAGCAGATGGTTGGCCGAGGCCATCAGGCACATGCCCAGCGTGGCTCCGAGCACGAGCACGTAGAAGTCGGCGCCGTCCTCGCGGTCGGGAATGCCCGACACCTTCGTGAACCCGATGTAGGCAACCAGGAACGCGGCCAGGAGCAGCCGCAGGTAGGCCGTCAGCGAGTCGAACACGAGCAGGCCGCCGAACAGCTCCTGGCGAAACTCGCCAGCCTGCTGCACGGCTTGGAGATCGGCCCAGCCATACCCGGCGGCGAAACAGGCGCCGCCCAGGGCCACGAGGCCGGAATCGAGCCAGCGCAGCACCGGAAGCATCCGGCAGAGGAGCACGAGAACCACCGTGGCGGCGATCGCGAGCTCGGTGCGAAACAGCGGCAGCGACACGGAGAGCGTGTCGTTGACGGTGCCGGAGACGAGGGTGCCGAGATCCATGATCACTCCCGGTCCGCCAGGTCACGGCTCACGGCCGCGGCAGCCGTCTCGACCGCCGGAGTCGCGGGGAAGTCGGGCCGCACCGCGCGGGTCCAGTCGGCGAGGGTCTCGACCTGCCGGTTGACGGTGGGCGTGACGTAGTTGAAGAGCAGCTGCGGCGCGACGCCGAACAGGATCGCCAGAAACACCAGCGGGGTGGCGATCGCCAGCTCGCGGCCGGTCATGGGCGTCAGGTGGTCGCCGTGCGGGCCCTTGTATTCGGCGCCCAGATACACCCGCTGGATCGCCCACAGGATGTATCCGGCGGTCAGGATCACCGTGAAGGCGGAGATCACGGCCAGGACCTTGCTGTAGTTCCAGGCCGAGAGCGTGACGAGCACCTCGCCGATGAAACCACACAGGCCCGGCAGGCCGAGGCCGGCGAAGAAGACCGCCACCGCGAGGGCCGCATAGACCGGCATCCGGTTGAAGATCCCGCCGAACTCCTCGAGGTTGCGGTGATGCACCCGGTCATAGAGCACGCCCACCATGAAGAACATCCCGGCCGAGGAGAAGCCGTGGGCCAGCATCTGGAACATGGCGCCGTTCACGCCCTGGGCCCAGGCGTCCCAGCGAAACTCGTTGCCCGCCACCGCGCTCCACACGCCGAGGCCCAGCATCACGTAGCCCATGTGGCTCACGGAACTGTAGGCCACCATCCGCTTGAAGTCCTTTTGGGCCAGGGCCGCGAAGGCCCCGTAGACCATCGACACCACGCCCAGCCCGCAGACGAGCCAGGCGAGCGTGAGCCCGCCGCCGGGGCAGATGGGATAGCAGATCCGGAGGATGCCGTAGCCGCCGAGCTTGAGCAGCACGCCGGCCAGGATCATCGAGATCGGCGTGGGAGCCTCGACGTGGGCGTCGGGCAGCCAGGTGTGCACCGGCACCACCGGCACCTTGATCACGAAGCCGATCAAGAGGAGCAGGAAGGCCAGCACCTCGAGCGAGACTCCCCAGACCTGCGTCGTGGCGAAGGGGGACTGGGGCAGCTGCCCGAGCTCGGCCAAGGCCAGCAGGTTGAAGGTGTGGACGGGCTCCGCGGCGGTCTTGATGGCGGCCACCGCGTCTGCCCGGGCGGCGGCCTCGAGGGCCGGGCTCACCGCGTGGGCCTGCTCGAGCTGCCCGGGGGAGAGCAGCCGCAGGTCGCTCGCGAAATAGAGCATCAGGATCGCGACGAGCATCAACACCGAGCCGAGCAGCGTGTAGAGGAAGAACTTGATCGCCGCATACTCGCGGCGCGGGCCGCCCCAGATGCCGATCAGGAAGTACATCGGCAGGAGCATCACCTCCCAGAAGACGTAGAACAGGAAGAAGTCGAGCGACACGAACACGCCCAGCATGCCGGTCACCAGCAGCAGGAAGAGCACGTGGTAGGCCTTCACGTGCTTGGTGATCGGCCAGCTCGCCGCACAGGCCAGCATCGAGAGGAAGGTGGTCAGCACGACCAGCGGCATGCTGATGCCGTCCACGCCCAGCAGATAGTCGATGTTGAATGCGGGAATCCAGGGCTTGCTGACGACCAGCTGCATGCCCGGCTCGCCGACCGTGAACTGCGCCGGCCCCTTGGCCCCGAACAGCCCCGGCCAGGCCATCCACAGCGAGAGCACGAACACCGCCGCCGTGGTGGCGAGCGTGACCCAGCGGATCAGTTCTTCGCGGCCCTTGGGGATGATCGGCAGGGCCAGCACCGCCGCCACCAGGGCCGGCAGGAAGACGATCGCCGTGAGGGGCCAGAGGGCGGGCTGCGAGAGGGCGTCGGCAGGAGTCATGGTCGGATCCGGGGCGAAGAGTGCGAAGGTGTCTCGAGGTGATCGGGTGCGGTCGGGGGATCAGCCGGCGACGGTCGAGCGGAAGGCGAGCGACGCCAGCACGAACAGGGCCACGGTGCCCACGACGATGAACATCACGTATTGACGTAGGCGGCCGGTCTGCAGCCCGCGAAGCTTGAGGCCCGTGTTCCAGGTCGCTTCGGCCGTCGCGTTGACCAGACCATCGACGAGCGTGCGGTCGATCCAGGCGTCGATCCCGGCCAGCCGGCGGGCGGCCCAGGCGATGCCGTCGATCAGCTTGTCGATCAGGCCGCGATCGACGCCCGAGGCCAGGCTCGCGATGCCGAGCGCCGGCTTCACGAACAGAGCGTCATAGAGTTCATCGAAATACCAGCGGCCCGCCAGGAAGGCGTAGAGGGGGCGGAACGTGGCCGCCACGGCCTCCGGCGACAGCACCTTCCAGAGATACATCGCCGCCGCAAGCAGCACGCCGCCGAGCGCCGTGGCGAAGGCGGTCATCGTGGCGGTGACGTGGATCGCGCCCTGGTGGCTCAGGTACTCCGGGGGGAAGGTGAGCGGCGGGCCGAAGGCGAAGCCGCCTGTCATGCCCTCCGCCGTGCCCGCTGGCCGGGCCTGCTCCAAGAGGTTCGCCAGGCTAAAGCCCCCAGGCAACGTCCAGCCCGCCACCACGGCGAGCACGGCCAGCACGACGAGCGGGGCCACCATCACGTTCGGCGACTCGTGGGCGTGCTCGGCGACGTGGTGGTCGCGGGGCTGGCCCATGAAGGTCATGAACCAGAGCCGGAACATGTAGAAGGCGGTGAGGGCCGCGCCGCCGGCCACGGCATAGAACAGGATCCAGTGCTGCGGGTTGGCCTGCGCAAAGGAGAGCGCCTGGGCCAGGATCGCGTCCTTCGAGTAGTAGCCCGACAGCCCCATGACGAGCGGGATGCCCGCCCCAATGATCGCCAGGCAGCCGACGAGCATGGTGTAGCCGGTCCAGGGCATGACCTTGAGCAGGCCGCCCATCTTCCGCATGTCGTTGGTGTGGCAGGCGTGGATCACCGAGCCCGAGCAGAGGAAGAGCAGGCTCTTGAAGAAGGCGTGGGTCACGAGGTGGAACAGACCGGCCGCCCAG
>JBJTPO010000180.1:0-1126 GCA_046075145.1 Planctomycetota bacterium | reverse complement strand
GGTCAGCCCGCGGCGAATCACCAAAAACTTTTCCTCCCGCCGCGTGACCGCGATCACGCCCCGTTTCCTTGCCGTCTCGCCCACGCTTTCCATACCCTCTTCCTCGCTCGCCGGCCCGTCGATCACCGCCGGCCCAGGGCCTCCAGCCCTGCCAGCCGACCCGCCATCCACTACACTATAGGGCTTCCCAAAAACGACTTCCGCGGCCCTGCGCCGAGCCCCGGTTGCATCCCGCGACGCCCCCGAGAGCCCCCCAGAGCCCATGAGCACCGCCCCTCCTTCGCCGCACGGTCAGTCCGGCAAGCCCCCCGTCCTCGGCAAGCCGCTCGGCCTGCCGATGGTCGTGCTCCTGATCATGGCGGCCGTCGCCCTGGCCACCTTCATCACCGGCAACGCCACGAGCGGACGCACCGCGATCTCCTATGACGAGTTCGTGAAGCAGGCCCGGGCGGGCAACGTGACCGCCGTTGTGATCAGCGGCGACCAGGTGGAGGGTGAGTTTGCCAAGGAGTTGCCCGGCGACGACGCGATCGGCCGCAAGCCGCAGAAGACCTTCCGCGTCACCCTCACGCCCTACCTCCGCGAGGGCTTCGACAAGCTGATGCAGGAGCAAGCAGCGATCCGCACCGAGGTCGTTCCCCCGTCCGACGGCACGGGCTTCCTGCTCGGCCTCTATCTGCTCGTGCCGCTGCTCCTGATGGCCGGCTTCTGGATGACGCTCCGCCGGGCACGCGACCCGCTCGGCGGCGCCGGCTTCCTGGGCGGCTTCTCCAAGTCGCCCGCCAAACGCTACGCCGCCGGCGACAAGCAGATCACCTTCGCCGACGTGGCCGGCCTCGAGCAGGTGAAGGCCGACCTCCAGGAGATCGTCGAGTTTCTGAAAGACCCCAAGAAGTTTCAGCGGCTTGGCGGCCGCGTGCCCAAGGGGGTGCTCCTGATGGGTCCACCTGGCACCGGCAAGACGCTCCTGGCCCGCGCCGTGGCGGGCGAGGCGGGCGTGCCCTTCTTCTCGATCTCGGGCAGCGAGTTCATCCAGATGTTCGTGGGCGTGGGGGCCTCGCGGGTCCGCGACATGTTCAAGACCGCCAAAGACGCCTCGCCGGCGATCCTGTTCGTGGACGAGATC
>JBJTPO010000179.1:0-11367 GCA_046075145.1 Planctomycetota bacterium | reverse complement strand
TCCGCGACGGCGTCGAGATCACCGTGGAGGGCGACGACCCGAGCCGCGACTTCTTTCTCTCCGGCAAGACCGGACGCGAGGACCCAACTCAATGACGCGTAACAACCGGTCAGACAGCGAAACCCATCAAGGCTTCACCCTCGTGGAGATGCTGGTTGTGATCGCGATCCTCGTGCTCCTGATGGCGCTGCTCCTGCCGGCGGTGCAGGGTGCACGGGCGGCGGCCCGGCGGGTGCACTGCGCCAACAATGTCAAGCAACTCGGCGTGGCCTTCTCCAGCTTCGCGTGAGCCAACGAGGCGTTTCCTGCGTTCGCGCTCAGCTGGGAGACGTCCGAATACATCAGCCGCTGCGCCGGCCCCGGGTTGTGGTTCGACGACCACGGGTGGTATTCGCAGATCGGCCCCCGGATCGAGCAGCAGGCGTGGTACGACTCGATCAACTTTCAGAAGTCGTTCAGCGACGCGGTCAACTTCGCGCCGCGGCGGGTGAAGATCCCGCTGTTCGCCTGCCCCGACGACGGCCTCAAGGAGAACGAGTGGGAACACCCCAACTGGGCCCGCGTCCGCGGCAACTACGCCGTCAACGCGGGCAACACGATCTATGGCCAGACCGATCATGCCGGCGTGCGGTTTCTGGGCGCGCCCTTCGGGCCGCGCCGCAGCCCGGGCCTGGCCAGCATCTCCGACGGGCTCTCCAACACCCTGATGGTGGCCGAAGTCGTCACCACCTTGTCGAGCGTCTGGTGGGGCGGCCCGATCTCCGACTTCTCGACATCGCTCGGTGGCCAGACCTTCACCGGCTGGCTGCCCCCCAACTCCACGGTGCCGGACGCCGCGGCCCGCGGCTGCCCGCAACCGGGCCAGCTCAACGGCCTGCCGGGCTGCGTGCAGATCTCCGACCCTGGGGATCCTGCGGAAAATCGCAACTATTTCGCCGCGCGCAGCAAGCACTCCGGAGGCGTTACGGTGGCCCTGTGCGACGGTTCGGTCCGGTTCGTGGCCGACACGGTGGATCTGCTTTCCGTCTGGCGATCGCTCACGACCGCCCGCGGCGACCGCGCCGGCGAGATACTCGGCGGCGACTGGTGAGCTCTGCCGCAGTCACGCCGACCGCGCCACTGCGGCGTCGATGATGCCTTCCGCGATCATCGGGAGCTGCAGCACGCGGTCCACCACGCCCATCTCGATCGCCTTGCGGGGCATGCCGTAGACCACGCAGGTTCGCTCATCCTCGGCGATCGTGAATCCACCGGCCATGCGAATCGCCTGCATGCCGAGGGCGCCGTCCGAACCCATGCCGGTGAGCAGGGCCGCCACCACCCGCGGCCCCGCCGCCTCGGCCGCCGAGCGAAACAGCACGTCGACCGCCGGACGGCAGTGATGCACGGGGGGGCTCTTCACGAGCCGCGTCGTGTAGCCGTTGCCCTGCCGGGCAATCGCGAGATGGAGGTCGCCCGGTGCGATCAGGCATAGGCCCGGCCGGAGCGCAAGCCCCTCCTCGGCCTCACGCACCTCCAGCGTCGTGACCCGGTCGAGCCGCTCCGCCACGACCTTCGAGAAGTAGGCCGAGATGTGCTGCACGACGAGGATCGGCGGCATGGTCGGGGGAAGCTGGGGCAGCACCGTCCGGAGGGCCTCGATGCCGCCGGTCGACGCCCCGATCACGATCACTTGGCGGGGATCGAAGCGGGTGGTGACCGCTCGGGGCACGACCGGCGATGCCGTGGCCGGCGCTGCCGCCCCGGGAGACACCCCTTCCTGTGACGGCGTCGCCCCACGGGGCGTTGCCGTCCGGCGATTCCGAAACCGCACCGAGGCGGCCGCCGCCTTCACATGGTAGGCGAGTTGGTCGGCGAGCGCCCCCACCGTCGTCGAGCCGCCCGGCTTGGCGAGCACGTCCACGGCCCCCGCTTCCATCGCCTCCATCGCCAGCTGCGAGCCGGCCTGCGTCAGCGAGCTGACCACCACCACCGGTAGCGGATGCTGCTCCATCAGGATGCGCAGGAAGGTGAGACCATCCATCCGCGGCATCTCGAGGTCGAGCGTGAGCACGTCGGGATCGAGCCGCAGGATCTTCTCACGGGCCACGTAGGGATCGCAGGCCGATCCCACCACCTCGATTTCTGGATCCATCGAGAGGGCATCGGTGATCGCCTTGCGCACGAGCGCCGAGTCGTCCACCACCAGGACACGGATCCGGCGACGAGGCTCGGAGGTTGTCGGGGCGGTCATCATCGTGTCGCTCCCAGCGGCCGGCGGTAGACGCTCGGCCAGACCGACTCGAGGGGGTGGCGAAGGCCGATCAGGCTCTCGGAATGACCGATGAAGAGGTGGCCTCCGGGGATCAGCTGCTCGGTGAGGCGGTTGACGAGCAGCTCCCGCGACGGCGCGTCGAAATAGATCATCACGTTGCGGCAGAAGATCACGTCGAAGCCGCGGGGCAGGGGATAGACGGGCTGGAAGAGGTTGATGTGGTCCACCGCGACCTGTCTCCGCAGCTCCGCTTTGACCCGGTAGAAGCCCTCACGTTCCCCGAAGCCGCGTTGAAAGTAGCGGTGCAGGATCTCGGTCGAGGGCACGTTCACCTTGGCGGCAGGGTAGATCCCGCTGACGCAGCGATCGAGCATCCGCCGCGAAATGTCGGAGGCGTCGATTCGCCAGGTGAACCCGGGCCGGCGGCGGGCATGCTCGGCCAGGACGATCGCCAGCGTGTACGCCTCCTCGCCCGACGACGACGCGGCGGACCAGACCCGCACCGTCCGCGCGAGCGCTTCGGCTCGCGTGGCGAGCGTCGGGAGCACGCTGCGCTCGAGAATCTCGAAGTGGGCCGGCTCGCGGAAGAAGTGGGTGTGATTGGTGGAGATGAGGTCGATCAGTTCGCCGATCTCGTCTTCCGCCCCGGGCGACTGGAGCAGATCACAGTACGCGTCGAAGTGGTCGAGATCGAGCGCCTGGAGCCTCTGGCCGAGCCGACTGGCGACGAGCGACTGCTTGTCGGGACCGAGGCGGATCCGACTCCGCTGGTAGACCAGCTGCGAGAGAAACTGGTATGCGGCCGGCGTCAGGATGATTTCAGGGCGCATCGGCATCTCGAACGATCCTCGCAGGCCCTTTCTCGCATCGCCGGTTCCCGGTGCCGCGGTCACCATCCAGGTCGCCTTCCTCGGCCCGTCGACGGCCGCCATCCCTCAGAAGTTTGCGAAGTTGCGGTCTTCGTGGTCAGGGCCGGCGACGTCGCCTGGCATCGCGATCCTGGGACGCGACCGGGTGGCCGCGACGGCCCGACGGCTCGCCGGCCGCGGGGCCGCGCCGGGTTCGGCGGCCCCGCCCGACGACCGCCGCACGAGCGCCCGGAGGGCCCGCACGGTCTCCTGCATGGCGTGCGCCTGGCTGTTGAGCTCCTCGGCGGCGGCGGCGCTCTCCTGCGCACTCGAGGCGTTGCCCTGGGTCACCTTGTCCATCTGCGTCATCGCCACGCCCACTTGTTGAATGCCCTGTGACTGCTCCTTCGCGGCCGTGGCGATCTCCGCCACGAGGCCGTCGGCGGCCGCCACCTTCTGGACGATCTCGTCGAGGGATTCCCCGACCTTGTCGCAGCTGATGGAGCCCCGCTTGCTGTTGGCGATCGCGGCCTCGATCTTCTCCGCCGTCTCCTTCGCCGCCGCCGCACTCCGCTGCGTGAGCGAGCGGACCTCGTCGGCCACGACTGCAAACCCCGCCCCGGCCTCGCCGGCCCGGGCGGCCTCGACCGCCGCATTGAGGGCGAGGATGTTGGTCTGGAAGGCGATCTCGTCGATGTTCTTCACGATTTTGGCCACCTCCGCGCTCGATGCCTCGATCGCGTGCATGGCGGTGGTCATCTCCAGCATCGTCTGAGCCCCTGCCTGAGCGGCGGTGCGGGCCTGCATGGCATAGGCCTTCGCCTTTTCGGCATTGTCGGCGGTGCTGCGGATCATCGCCGACATCTGCTCCAGGGCCGCGCTCGTCTCGGCGACGCTCGACCCCTGTTCGGCACACCCCTGGGCCAGCGAGTTGCTGGCCGTGGCCAGCTGGCCCGACGCGGCCGACGTCTGCGAGGCACCCTCCGCGAGCGCGTTGGAGATCAGGCCGAGCGACCGCGACACGGCCCGGATGATGCTCCAGCCGACGAGCGATCCCAGGATCACCGAGAGCCCGCCGGCCGCCGAGAGCAGCCAGGCGGTCAAGCCCGCGTTGGCCTTGGCCCGTTCGCCGGCGGCTGCGGCGAGCTTGATGTTGTAGGCGATGTCGTCGTCGAAGGCCTTCGTGACCCGCGTCACGACCGGATCGAGATCGGCCCGCAGCATCTGCTTCGCCTCCCCGATCTGCTTGCTCGCGGCCAGGGCGATCACGTCTCGAGCCACGGTGAGCGATTCGCCGCGGGCGGCCGTCGCCGCCCTGAAGAGTCGCTCGTCTTCGGCGTCCGAGACCAACGCGTCGTACTGGACGCAGAGCGCGGTTCCCTTGTCGACGGCGTCCTTGTAGGCCGCCTCACTGACCGCCGACTCGGGTTCGGCCTCGACCTGCTCGACGATCGCCCGGACCTGCCGGACCGATTCGGTGTTCTGCTTGATGATGTTATTGAGCATCACCACCGTGGGGACCGCGTTGTCGGCGAGGTCGACGACGTTCCGCCGAATGCCGACGATCTGCCAGATCGAGAGGCCGCCGACCAGCAGCGTGAGGAGGACGAGGAGGAGAAATCCGACGGTGATCCGGCGGGGGATGGTCCAGGTGCTCATGGTTGATTCCGTGGGGTTTGAGATGGGCCGCGGCGCGGCTGGCCGTTCGGGGCGAGGCGGAGCTACAGGGCGGTCTCAACCGGCTCGCGAATGGCGATGGTGCCGTCCTCGGCGGCGATCCGGTCGAGATCGACGAGCGTCTTCACGCCGCCGCCCGACTTCGCCATGCCGGTGATGAAATGGGAGTCGACGTCACCGCCGAAGTCGGGCGTCGGCTCGATGTCGGCAGCGGTGAAGTTGGCGACTTCCTCGACGCCGTCGACGAGGACGCCGTAGAGCCGGGAGCCGCCGGCCGGAGCCACGATCTGGGTCACCACGATGCAGTTCCGTTCGGTGTCGGCCGAGATGGGCAGCCGGAACTTCGACCGCAGGTCGACCAGCGGAATCACCTTGCCGCGGAGATTGATCACCCCCTTCACGTGGGCGGGCATGTTGGCGACGGGCGTCACCGGGCAGAGCCGGATGATCTCGCGGACCT
Source organism: Planctomycetota bacterium (assembly GCA_046075145.1). Lineage (GTDB taxonomy): Bacteria > Planctomycetota > Planctomycetia > Pirellulales > UBA1268 > QWPN01. The sequence goes on along the minus strand of JBJTPO010000179.1, from coordinate 6,128 downwards.
TGAGCACGGGGATGCCGTATGACTCGTTCGCGAGGGTGAAGGTGAGGTACTTGCCCGGCTGGGCGGCGGTCGACTGGCCGGGGGCGGGCTGGGCATGGGGGGCGTTCATGGCGACTCCAGGGCGGCACGCGCGGCATGGCCGGACGTCTCGCCGGTGCGGGACTTGAGCTTTACGAGGGCGTTGACGTCGAGGATCAGGCCGACGCGGCCGTCTCCGAGGATCGCGGCGCCGGCGAACTCCGTCTGGCTGCGGAACATGTCGCCGAGGCTCTTGATCACCACCTCCTGTTTGCCGAGCAGGTCATCGACGAACAGGCAGCGGGCATCCTGGCCCGACTCGACCACCACCACGATCCCCTGCGTCGGGTCGTTGGCACGAGCCGGGGTGTTGAGGTGCCGGCCGAGGCGGAGCATCGGCGTCAAGCGGCCGCGGACGCTGACCATCTCGCCCCGGCCCTGCACGGTCGAGACCATGCCGGGAAGCGGCCGGAACGACTCCCGCACCGACAGCGTCGGCACGACATAGCGCTGGTCGCCGACCCCGACGATCAGGCCCTCGATGATGGCGAGCGTCAGCGGGAGGTAGATGGTGAACGCGGTCCCCTGGCCGACAACCGAATCGATCTCGATCTTGCCGCGAAGCTTCTCGATGTTGCGGCGGACCACGTCCATCCCGACACCGCGCCCTGAGAGGTCGGTGACCTTCTCGGCCGTCGAGAAGCCCGGGGCGAAGATGAGATCAAGGATCTCGTGGTCGTCGAGCGGCTCGTCGGCCCGGATCAGGCCGCGATCCACCGCCTTGGCGCGGATCCGCTCCGGGTCGAGTCCGCGGCCGTCGTCGCGGATCTGGATCACGATGAACCCTCCCTGATGGAAGGCCCGCAGCGTGATCGTGCCCACCGGCGGCTTGCCGCTCGCGCGGCGGTCGGCCGCCGCCTCGATGCCGTGATCGGCGGAGTTGCGGATCATGTGAACGAGCGGATCGTTGATCTCCTCGACGATCGTCCGGTCGAGTTCCGTGTCTTCCCCCTGGAGGACGAGTTGGATCGCCTTGTCCTGTTGTACCGCGAGGTCGCGGACGAGCCGGGCCATCTTCTGGAACGTGCTGCCGATCGGCACCATGCGCAGCGACATCGCGGTCCGCTGGAGATCGGAGGTGATGCCCCGCAATTGGCCCAGACTCCGCGAGAGGTGGCTGTCGGCGAGCGCGTCGGCCGCGGTGTTCTGCACGACCATCGACTGGGCGATCACGAGCTCGCCGACGAGGTCGATGAGGCTGTCGAGCTTGATCGTGTCGACGCGGACGATGCCCCCTTGCGGCGTGGCCGCACGCTGGAGGTCCGGCTTCGCGACGCCAGCCGGCGGTGCTGGTGGCGCGGCCGGCGTTGCTGGTGGCGCGGCCGGCGTTGCTGGCGGCGCGGCCGGCGCCTCCGGGGGGGTAACGGTGGGCGTCAGGAGCGGGGCAGGGGTGGCCGCGACGGACCCGGGTGCCGAAGCGGCGCTGGCCGGCGGCGGGGCGAGCCGCGGGGTAGCCGGGGCTACCCGGGTGCCCGCCACGATCCCGCGGGCCTCCGCGATCAGCCGCGGGATCGGCAGGGGAATCGTGGACTTCTGCCCCTTGCCCCCGAGCAGGGCAGCGAGTTCCGCGACATACCGCGCGAGCACGTCCTGTCCCGCGAGGATGACCTCGAAGCTGTCCCGGCCGAGCGTGAGCGTGCCTCGGCGGGCGGCTTCGAGGAGCGACTCCAACTCGTGCGTGAGTTGCTGGAGCACCGTGAGCTTCATCACCCCCACGTTGCCCTTGAACGTGTGGAACGCCCGGAAGAGCGTGTCGATCGTGGCGGCATCGCTCGGATTGGTCTCCAGCACGAGCACGGCCCGCTCGATGTCCTGAAGCAAATCCTGGGCCTCGGCGCAGAAGAGCTGCATCATCTCGTCGTCGGCGTCGCGGATCGAGATGTCCACCTGCTGATCGGCTATCTCCGGGCGGACGGTCGCGGTATCCGCTGGGGCCGGCAGCACCGCGGCGGTCGGCGGCTCCGTGACGGCCCAGCCGGGGAGGGGTGCGGGCAGCGGATGGCCTGCGGCCCAGGCCGAGAGGGCGTTGGTGAGCCAGGGATGCCACTCGTGGAAGGCGGCGATCGTCTCGTTGGTGAACCGGGAGTCGGCCGCCGCACGCTCGGCGAGCCAGCCACGAGCCGCCGCGATGGCGGTGGCGATCGGCTCGGGGGAGCCGCTGCCTGCGGCCTCTGCGAGCGAGGCGACGAGCCCCGCGAGCCCGCGGATGCCATCGGGCTGCGCTGGATCGACGAACGCCAGTTCCAGTCCGATCTGCTGGAGAAGCGTGTTGAGCCGGGTCGAAAGTTCGCCGGTCGAGCCGTGCATGGCGGAGCGTGAGCGGGGGTCGCATCCCCGGAAGCGGATGCCGGTCGGGAGCCGCGCCGAGGCCGCCGGCGATGAAAAAACCCTAGCCTCCGAAACCGGTCAAGGCAAACCGGCTGGGCAAGCCCGTCCGGTCAGGGCGATTGCGCCGGCCGCGCTGGGCGCATCATGCCCAAGCCCTTCCAGTTTGGAAATGCGGAGCCAGGTATGCATCCTGGGCAATCCGGACGAACGATGATATCCGCCCGGGGAAGTGGCGAGACGGTTCAGGCAGGCTGCCAGCCTGCCCACGGCCAAGGCGGGCCGTTTCCCGGGCAGGCGTGGGCAGCTTCTCCCAGCCTTCGTCACCCGCGCCGACGAGGTCTGCGCGGACACCCAGTCGCTCGGGATCAAAAGTTGCGGAAGTGCCGTTCCTCGACGTCGGCCTCGGCCGGACGCTCACGGGGCATCACGATGCTCGGCGCGGGCCGCGGCTCGACCGCCTGGGCGGCCCACGACGGCAGCGCTGTCGCCACGCGTCGGGGCCGGTTCGCCGGCGGCGGCTCGCCCTGGTCGCCGGGCTGAGACGTCGATTCGATCAGGGCCCGGAGGTGCTCGACATTGTCCTGCAGGAGGTTCGCCTGCGCGCTCAACTCTTCGGCGGCGGCCGAGGTCTGCTCCGCACTCGATGCGTTGCCCTGGGTGACCTTATCCATCTCCGTCATCGCCGTCGCAACCTGCTTGATGCCCTGGGCCTGCTCGCGGGCGGCCATCGCGATCTCCGCCACGAGGGTGTCGGCTGCAGTCACCTTGCCAACGATCTGGTCGAGCGACTGCTCCACGTTGCCGCAGCTCTTGGTGCCGAGTCGCGTGCGGGCGATCGCAGCCTCGATCTTGTCGGCGGTCTCCTTGGCCGCCGCCGCGCTGCGTTGCGCGAGCGACCGGACCTCTTCGGCCACCACGGCGAAGCCCGCCCCCGCCTCGCCCGCCCGGGCCGCCTCCACCGCGGCGTTGAGGGCGAGGATGTTCGTCTGGAAGGCGATTTCATCGATGTTCTTCACAATCTTCGAGATGTCGAGGCTCGATGTCTCGATCGATCGCATCGCCTCGGTCATGTCCAGCATCGTCTGCTGACCGGCTTGGGCTGCGCCGCGGGCCTGGTTGGCGAAATCCTTGGCCTTCGCCGCGTTTTCGGCCGTGCCGCGGACCATGGCCGAGATTTCTTCGAGCGCGGCGCTCGTCTCGGTCACCGAGGCCCCCTGTTCGCTCGTGCCGGTCGCCAGCGAGCGGCTCGCGGAGGTGAGCTGCGACGCGCTGGCCGCCGTCTGTTCCGCACCTTGCTGGATCGAGTTGGAAATCGCGGTGAGCGTGCGGTTGGTGCGATCGATGCCCGCCTGGATGGCGGCGTTGATGGAGGCGATCGCGGCCTCCGTCGCCCGCACCGTGCTCCAGCCGATCATGCCGCCCACCACGGTCGAGAGGAGCAGGCCCGGGATGATCGTCGCCAGACTCTGCCAGACCGTCGCGGCGGCATCGCCGGTGTCGCGATTGGCAAGCCTGACGTTGTAGGCGATGTCGGCATCGATGGCCTTGACACAGGCTTCGGTCGCGGGGTCGACCTCCCGCGTGAGGCACGCGGCCGCAGCGGCCTGGTTGGCCTCGCCGGCGAGGGCGACCATGCGCTCGATCGCGGTGAGGAGCGTCGCCCGCGTGGACCGCACCTCGTCGAAGAGCTGGCGGTCATCGTCGTCGGACACGAGCGGCAGGTAGTCCTTCTGGAGTTCATCCGACTCGACATCATCGCCCTGAAGGCGGCCTCGGCCGCGGCCCGGGCCTCGGGAGTGTCCGCCAGGGCGGATCGGCGGGCCGTGCGAATCAACTTCGACACGGACGTGCCAAGTTTGTTCAGGGTCACCAGCGAGGGCACCGTATTCGTGGCCAGGCGGACCACGCTGCGATTGATGTCGAAGATCTGCCAGATGGCCCACGCCCCAAGCAGCGTGGACAAGAGTGCCACGACCAGAAAACCGATCGCAATTCTTCGGGGGGCTGACGACGCTTCAGGAGACATTGGGGGAGGTCCTGGGGCTTTCCCATCGCCGACGACCGCCGGGGGAGCCGGGGCGTCAACGAGCACGGAGGAGGCTACCCTCGGTTGGAAAGGGCTTCAATTTTCGAGCAACCCCGCCGATTTTCCTGGCCTGAGGCAGCGACGGGCCCTGCTCGCGAACGCGGCCCGCGAGGCCAATATCGGGTGCACGAACCCGTTCACCCCTCGATCGCCGAGACGTTCGACCTGGCCGGCTGAGCCGGCGATCAGACGGGGCCGCCGTGAACGTTCGGGAGGTACACTCCGTATCATCGGAATCTTCAGGCGGCCCGTGCCGCCCGCCCATGGACGAGGCCCCTGCGATCGACGCCCCTTTCGCCACGTGTCCGCCGGGGACAGTCCCTCCTCCCGAGCCCGGCGTGGCCTGGTTCTCGATCGACACCGACGTCACGCTCGGCGGTGAGCCGGCCCGGGAGTGGCTCATCGTCGCGCCGGACCGGCTCGCGGTGACCAGCCACGAGCTGGCCAGCGGTGCCCGGCCGCCGACGGTCGCGCTCCGACAGGTGCCCTGGCCCGAGATCGAACGAATCCGCACCACGGCGGGCGTCGGGGGCGGGATGCTGCAGGTTCGCGTCGAGGGCGACTGGGTGGACCTCGTCCGTTACTCAAACAGGCTCGCCACCCGGTTTCACAAGGTCGCCCGCGCGCTCGAGACCGCGCGGGGGGCGGCGGCCGAGACGGGCGGGATCGTCGCCGAGCCCGTGCTCGAGGCCGGGCCGCTCGATCCGCCGCACTGCCCGTCCTGCAACCTGCGGCTGGCGACGCCCGAGGAATCCTGCCCCCGCTGCCTGCAGAAGGGAAGGATTCTCCGGCGCGTGGCCGATCTGATCGTTCCCCACGCCCACGGTGCGTTGGCCCTGGTGCTCCTCACGATCGTGGGCGTGGCCGCAGAACTCGTGCCCCCGAAGCTCCAGCAATACCTCGTGGACGACATCCTCTCCGCCGGCGGCGGGGCCGGCGGGCCGGCCGGCGGCGGGGCGGTGCCCGATTTCCGCATGGCCCTGCTCGTGGTCGTGTTGTCGCTGGCGGCCTCGAGGGTGATGTTGTCGCTCGTCGGCGTGCTCAAGGGGCGGCTCGCCTCCGCGATCGGTTCGAGCCTGACCGCGCGGCTGCGGCAGGAGATGGTCGACAAGCTCCAGAGCCTGTCGGTGGCCTACTACGACCGCCATCAGGTCAGCTCGATGATCAGCCGCGTGGCCCACGACAGCGAGGTGCTGCACGGGCTGGTGCAGCAGTTTACCGGCGGCTTTTTGCTGCAGATCGTGCAGCTGGTCGCCGTGGGGGGCATGCTGTTCTGGATCAATCCCGAACTCGCCGCCTACACGATGATCCCGGTGCCACTGGTGATCCTCGGGTCGTGGATCTTTTGGCGGCATGTCTACCCTCGGCACTACCGGCTCTGGGATGCCTCGGCCAAGCAGATGGCCGCGCTTTCGGGGATGCTCTCGGGGATCCGCGTCGTCAAGGCCTTCGGCCAGGAACCCAGCGAGCGGGACCGGTTCCGCAACGCAAGCGAGCACCTGCGGAGCTGGCGGCAGTGGGTCGAACTCACCGGCTCGACCTATTCGGCGGCGATGCAGATCGTGTTCAGCCTGGGCGGGCTGATCGTCTGGTATGTCGGCGGCCGCGACGTGATCGGTCGCGAGATGTCGCTCGG
>JBJTPO010000178.1:0-1399 GCA_046075145.1 Planctomycetota bacterium | reverse complement strand
CACACCCTCCTTCACGTGGGCCACGATGATCAGCGTGCTCATCGCCGGCACCAGCGACTCGTGGCGGTTCTCATGCCCCTGGTTCTCGACGAAGTAGGAGGGCTTGAGCATCTTGCCAATGTCGTGGAAGTAGGCTCCCACGCGCACGAGCAGACCGCGGGCACCGATCGACTCGGCCGCCGCCTCCGCCAGGCTGGCGACGTTGATCGAATGGTTGTAGGTGCCCGGGGCGCGACGGACGAGCTCCTGGAGCAACGGATGGGCCACATCGCCCACCTCCAGCAGGCTGAGGTCGGTGAGCACGCCGAACCACCGCTCCACGAACGGCAGGAGGCCCGTCATCAGAAAGCCGGCCAGCAGCGTCCACGCGCCCGTGCGGCCGGCCTCGTAGAGCATCGGGAGGTCGAAGGGCCGCTCGCTGAGGAGGTTGGCGCCAACCTGCGTGAGGATGGTCACCGCGCCGGCCCACAGACCCACGTAGATCAGCTTGCTGCGGTTTCGCAGCCGGCCCATCCAGAACACCATCGCCGCCGCGGCCGCAGCAAGGGTCACGTATTCCGGCAGGCCGCGGCCCAGCCCGAGCACCACCACCAACGCCACCTCCGCCGCCAGCAGCAGCGCCAGATCCTCGTCGTAGGCGATCGCGATCGTCATTGCGAACAACACGAGCGGCACCACCTGCGCCTGCCAGGCGTCTGCGGCGGCCAGCATGCAGACCACAACCGTGACCACCGAGAATCCGACGAGCGTCGCGATCGTGCCGAAGTCGGCCAGCAGATCCCGATGATTCAGGTGGAGGTAGAAGCCCGAGAGGGCGAACAACGCGGCAAACAGGCCCAGCATGGCCAGCGCCCGCGCCAGCCGCTGCCCCGGCTGCTGCTGGACGAGAAACGCCTCGTGTTCCCGCTCCAGCAACTCGAGCGCCGCCGGCGTCACCGGCGTGCTCGCCTCGGCCAGCAGGCTCCCCTTGTGAAATGACACGAACTGCAGCGGCGTCTTGTCACTGGCGTCCTGCTTCGCCCGGTCGGTCGCCTCGCGATCGATCTCGAGCGTGCCCGACAGCCGCGGCTCGATCCAGGCGACGACGCGATCGACGAACGGGCTCTCGCCGAGTTCCTCGTTGAGCCGCGTCCGCAGCCGGGCCTTGGCCTCGACGAGCAGCACCTGGGGCACCTGCACCCGGACGGTCTCGGCCGGATTGCCCAGCGGGTGGACGTCGATCTCGTTCTGGCTCCCCTCGTCGAAGGTGTGCTGGATCTTCTCCAGCACGCCCGTGGCCTCGAGCTCCTGGAAGGCGAGATCGATCCCCTTCTCGAAGAGCAGGAGCTTCTCCTTGGTGTCGATCCTGGCCCGGAACCGCTGGAACTCCTGCTCGGCCGCGGCGATCTGCGCCGCCATC
>JBJTPO010000177.1:0-1199 GCA_046075145.1 Planctomycetota bacterium | reverse complement strand
GCGGATCCCGCTGCGGCAGTGGATGCTACGGATCACCGCCTACGCCGACCGGCTGGAGCAGGAGCTCGACGACCTCACCTGGCCCGAGAGCATCAAGAAGCTGCAGCGGGACTGGATCGGCCGCAGCACCGGTGCTGAGGTCGATTTCTTCGTGCCGCCGGCCGACGGCGACGCGGCCGGCGCCTTCGCCGCCTGGAAGACGAGCCGGGCCGCGGGCGGTTTTCCCGAGGCTCCCGGCGACGACGCGCTGCGGATCTACACCACCCGGGCCGACACGCTCTACGGCGTCACCTGCATGGTCATGGCCCCCGAGCATCCGCTCGTGGATCGTCTCACGACGCCGCCCCAGCGGGATGCGATCACCGCCTACCGCGAGACGGCCGCCCGCAAGAGCGACCTCGACCGCACCGACCTGGCCCGCGAGAAGACCGGCGTCTTCACCGGTGCTCACGTGATCCACCCACTGTCCGGGCAGCCCGTGCCGGTCTGGGTGGCCGACTACGTGCTGGCCAGCTACGGCACCGGCGCGATCATGTCGGTGCCGGCGCATGACGACCGCGACTTCGAGTTCGCGAAGATGTTCGGACTCGAGATCGTGACGGTGATCGAGCCGGACCACAGCTCGGCCGCAGCCGGGGGCTCGGCTCCCGCCGGGGGCCTGTTCACCGGCCAGGGCCACGCGGTCGCCTCGGGTCCCTACACCGGCCTGACGACCGCCGAGTTTCTCACGCGGGTGGCCGCCGACCTCGCCGCGGCGGGGCTCGGCCGGGCGGCGGTCAACTCCAAGCTCCGCGACTGGCTCTTCAGCCGGCAGCGATTCTGGGGCGAGCCCTTTCCGATCCTCCACGAGGTCGATGCCCGGGGGCGTCCCACCGGCGTCGTCCGCGCCGTCCCCGAGGCCGAACTGCCGGTGCCCCTGCCGCCGCTGGCCGACTTCAAGCCCGGTGACACGCCCGACCCGCCCCTCGCGCGGGCCGGCCACGATTGGCTGTTCGTGGAGCGGGACGGTCGGCGGTATCGCCGCGAGACCAACACCATGCCGCAGTGGGCCGGCTCGTGCTGGTACTACCTGCGGTTCCTCGATCCCCACAACGCCGAGCGGTTCATCGACCCCGCGGTGGAGCGGGCCTGGATGCCGGTCGACCTCTACGTCGGCGGCGCCGAGCATGCCGTGCTCCACCTGCTCTATTCCCGGTTCT
>JBJTPO010000176.1:0-4701 GCA_046075145.1 Planctomycetota bacterium | reverse complement strand
TGCCGCTGACATCGGCCAGCTGCGAGAACGGGATCGGTAGCCGGGCGCGGCGGGTCTGCACGGCGGGCACCGACATCGGAGCCACCGCCGGCAGCCGGGCCGAGAGCGCCTGCATCGCGGCCATGATGCCCTGGCGGCGGTCGGGCTCCTGCGGCAGCGCGGCCTGCGGCGCGATTGCTTCTTCGCCCAGGATCGTGGCCGCCCACGTGAGGCACTCGGGGTCGTTGACCGCCCAGGTGAGGGCCGGGGCGATCACGTCCACCAGATCGTGAATCACGAGGTTGCGGAACGTGGTCGGCAGGAGATCGTCGCCGAGGATCGGCTCGGCGATGAAAGTGATCTCGGCGCCGTGCCCCTTGCGGGTGAGATCGCCGGGGGTGATCGAGACCGGGATCCGCACCAGGTTCAGCGAGTAGCCGGGGGAGTCGGCGGAGTCGTCGCCCTCGTTGATCCGCCGCAACTGATTCAGGTGATTCAGATAGCGGGACAGCTGGTCAAGGTGGAGCGTGGGCTCGAGGCCGAGCGGCTCGGCGCCGAAGGTGACGCCCTCCGGACCCTGGGGCAGCATGAAGGGCGCGGTGCGGGCGATCACCACCGGATCGGCGCGGTTGACGGCCTCGTTGGTCGATGGCAGCAGGCCCTGGATCGAGTTGACGACGCTGGCCGAGCCCGTCGCCTCCGGAACGGCAACCTGGTCACTCCGCCGGCGGTTGCCCGAGGCGGCCTGCACGGCCAGCGCCATCCCGAGAAAGGCCTGGTCGCTGCGGCGCAAGGCGGCGCTCGAGCGGCTCTCAAACCGACCGAGCTGAGCCCGCATCTGCTCCTCGTATTCGGCCCGGTGTCGCGTGAGCCGGTTCTGGCCCCACACGTCGGGCGCCTTGGCGACGATCGAGCCGTAGTGGTCGATGTGGTGCTCCAGCCAGGCCACCTCACCGGCCAACTGGTCGAGGCAGGGATCGGGCGGCAGCTGCGGGGCGTCTCGATGCGTGGCCCGCAGCGGGGCGGTGAGGACGCGGAAGAAGCGGGGATACTCGGCCACCGCCGACGTGGCGACGAGGCTGGCGGTGAGGGCCACGGCCAAGCGCGTCCGACCGACGGGTGAAGTGCCGCGGGGCATGACGGTTTCTCTCGGGGGTCCCTGCGGGAGGGGCGATGCCCCCACGCAGCGACAGTCGTCGACCCCCGCCAACCGTCACGTTGAGGCGAACCTGCATGCAGGAGAGGGTCGCAGGCATCCTGCGCATCTTGCCAGGGCCCGGTGCGTGGTCTGGCCCAACTCGGTGGGCGGCGACTCCATCGGAGAACACTGGCTGGCGTTGTTCGCCGCACTCGCACGTGGCGAGGGGCCGTGGATCAGCTCGACCGTGGGTCAGACGTGGAGCCTGCCCGTGTTGATCGTGGTGTCGCAGTGGTTTGCGGCCCCAGTGGCTTGCGAGGTAGGTCGCAACCCTGCCCCATGGTGGGGGGCGTGCAGGGCGGATTCCTGCTCCCGGTACGATCTGAGGAATGACCTTCGCAAGCCCCGATCCCGTCGGTGACACCGCGGTTGCCGTGCGAATCGCCGGTGGCACGACCGCGGAGACGCTCCGTCGCGTGCGGTCCGTCGCCGCCGCGATCGAGGCCGCAGCGATCAGCGGTGTGACCGACGTGGTGGCTTCGCCCGGGCGGGTGACGGTCGCCTATGACCCGCTTTGGGTGGATGACCTGGCTGCGTTTCACCAGCAGGTCGCGGGGGTGGTCGCCGGGGCGGAAGGATCGGTCGGCGGCCAGGCGCTTGTGCACGAGATCTCGGTCGCCTACGACGGGCCGGATCTCGACAAGGTTTGTGCCGGGCACGGGATCACTCGCGAGCGATTCATCGCCGACCATACCGCTCCGGACTATCTGGTGGAGGCGATCGGTTTCTTGCCCGGGTTCGGGTATCTCGCGGGGCTGCCGTCGAGGCTCGCCACACCGCGCCGGGCCACGCCGCGGCGGGTGGTGCCGGCCGGTGCGGTCGGGATCGGCGGCGGGCAGACCGGCGTGTACCCCTGTTCCAGCCCCGGCGGCTGGAACCTCGTGGGCAGAGCGAACGTTTCGCTCTTCGACGCTTCGCGACCACGGCCGGCCCTGCTCGCGGTCGGGGATGGCGTGCGCTTCCTGGCAGCCGACCTGCCGCCGGCAGCGGAACCCGAGCCACGGGTCACGGCGGGGGGCGGGCGGAATGCGGCCATCGCCGTGATTCAGCCCGGACTGTTCACGACCGTCCAGGATCTGGGCCGGCCGGTACATCGGGCGGCGGGCGTTCCGCTGTCGGGGGCGGCCGACGCCACGTCGCTGCGGCTGGCCAATCTGCTCGTCGGCAACCCGGAGGCCGCGGCGGCGATCGAGTGCGCCCTGCTCGGGCCGACGCTGCGGTTCGAGCGAGACGCGCTCGTGGCGCTGGTCGGTGCGGACTTCCCGGGGTTGCGCGGCGGCCTGGCGACCCGGGTACCCGCCGGCACGCAACTCTCGCTCGGCCATGCGACCGCCGGTTGTCGCGGCTACCTCGCGGTGGCCGGCGGCATCGACGTCGAGTCGGTGCTCGGCAGTCGCAGCACGCTCGTGGTGGCGGCGCTCGGGGGCTACGCCGGCCGGCCGCTGCGAGCGGGAGACCGGCTGGGAGTGGGATCTGGATTCACCCCCGCGGGCCCGTGCCCTTCGGTGGCCGCGGGTTTTCCACCCGCGGAACTCGGTGTTCGGTTTGGCGACCGACAGCGCGTCCTCAGGATCATTCCCGGTGAACACGCCGATGCCTTTGACGCCGAGGCGTGGTCGCGCCGCTTTCGCACCAGCAGCCGCTCCGACCGGATGGGCGTGCGGCTCGAGGGTGGTTCGCTTTCGGGGTCCGGGGCATTCGCCGGCATGGCGAGCGTGGCGGTATTTCCCGGGACGGTGCAGGTGCCCCCCGACGGGCAGCCGATCGTGCTCCTGGCCGACGCGCAGACGATCGGCGGCTACCCCGTGCTCGGGCAGGTGATCGCGGCCGATCTGCCGCGGGCCGCGCAGCTGCGGCCGGGCGATGAGGTGCGGTTCGAGCCGGTCTCGCTGGCCGAGGCCCATGCCGCGCTGCGGGAGCGGGAGGCGGCGATCACCGCGGTGCGGGAGGCGTTGCGATGAACGCCCCGCCGAAGGCCACGATCGACCTCAATTGCGACCTCGGCGAGGGTTCGCCGCACGATGCGACGGTGATGCCGCTCGTGACTTCAGCCAACATCGCTTGCGGTGGCCATGCCGGCGACGAGGCGACGATGTCGGCGACGGTGGTCCTTGCCCGCCGGCACGGGGTCGCGATCGGGGCCCATCCGGGCCATGCCGACCGGGAGCACTTCGGCCGCCGCCGGATTGTGATCCCGCCCGCTGCGGCCGCGGCGTTGGTCGTAACGCAGGTTGGGCGACTGGAGGCGGTGGCCGGCGAGCCACCGCGGCATGTCAAGCTGCACGGTGGTCTCTACCACCAGGTGGCCCATGACACGTCGCTCGCCGGGGCGGTGGCGGCGGCCATCGCAGCCCGCTGGCCAGGCATGATCCTGGTGGCGCCGGCGGGCAGCCCGCTCGTAGCGGTGGGCCGTGCTTTGGGGCTCACGGTCGCGGAGGAGGCTTTCATCGACCGTGCCTACGGGGCTGACGGTTCGCTCGTGCCGCGATCGCAGCCGGGAGCGGTGATCGCCGATCCACTCGTGGCCGCCGCCCGCGCCGTGCGGCTGGTGCGGGAACACGAGGTGGAGTCGGGCGACGGCTCGCTCGTTCGGCTCCGTGCCGACACGTTCTGCATCCACGGAGACGGCCCCGATCCGGCGGGCCTGGCGTTCGCGGTGCGGGAGGCTCTCGCCGCGGTGGGCATCGCGGTGCAGCCGCTCTGACCATGGGGCAGTCTGCCTGAAGCCCAGACCGTGGGGCAGACTTGCAGTCTGCCTGAGAGGACCTTGGGCACCATCCCGTCGTGAATCCCCGAAGTTCCTCGCGGCAGGTTGAAACCTGCCCCACGGGGAGGCGGTGTGGCATGGTGTCCCACTTCAAGGGATACTCCCCCTCCAAGACGACCAGCAGTCGGAGGGAGAGTCGCCATGCCAGCCTTCGTTCACGTGAACCCCGTCGCCCCCTGCCGCAATCCCGTGCAGTGCATCGTGCCTCCCTACATGGTCGAGGCCATGGCCCACTGTGCCGACCCGGCGATCCGGGACGGAGCGATGGTGGCGCTGGCCCACTGCGCGGCCGTGCGGGCGGTGCGGGCGTTCACCGCCCGGCTGCCGTCGATGATGGTCGCCCCCTCGCCTGCGGGCCGGAAGCACCGGCTCGTGTATGACGCCCGCGGCAAGGACGTGCTGCCTGGCAAGCTGATCCGCTCGGAGGGGGAGCCGAAGGCGGCCGACACCGCCGTCAACGAGGCCTATGACTTCTCCGGCGACACCTTCGACTTCTTTCACACGCTTTTCGGCCGCAACTCGCTCGACGATGCCGGGATGTCGCTGATCTCGAGCGTGCACGTCGGGGAGGCCGACGGCCGCGACCGCTTCCAGCCGCTGAACAACGCCTTCTGGGACGGTTCGCAGATGGCCTATGGCGACGGGGACGGGGCGGTGTTCCGGTGCTTCACGCGGTCGCTCGACGTGGTGGGCCACGAACTGACGCACGGGGTGCAGTCGTTTTCGAGCAACCTCCTCTATCGCGGGCAGTCGGGGG
>JBJTPO010000175.1:0-3704 GCA_046075145.1 Planctomycetota bacterium | reverse complement strand
AGTTTAAAATGTATTTACAGCTTGAATTGTATCGTATGCAGTATATGTATAAGTCGAATAATACATAGACTTGTGAGTAAAACTGCCCGCTGCACCTCGGGCCTGACCTCGACGGCCGGGAGCCGGCCGCGTTCGAGCCAGTCGAGGCACTGCGCGATATACCGCACCTGGGCCTCGATCATGAAGATGATCGAGTTGTGGCCGAGCCCGGAGTTGGGGCCCATGATCGTGAACAGGTTCGGATAGCCGCTCACCACCACGCCCAGGTAGCCCGCCGGTCCGTCCGCCCAGTCGGCGGCGAGCGTACGGCCCCCCCTGCCCCGGATCGTCAGCTCCGCCGTGGCGTTGAAGGCGTCGAAGCCTGTGGCGAACACGATCGCGTCGCAGGGCCGCTCCCGGCCGTCGCCCGCGACGATGCCCCCGGGCCGCACCTCCCGGATCGCGTCGGTGACGAGCTCGACGTTGGGCCGCGTCATCGTGGCGTAGAAGTCGTCGGAGATCAGCATCCGCTTGCAGCCGAGCGTGTAGAAGGGATTGAGCTTCAGCCGCAGGTCCGGGTCGGCGATCTCCCGCTCCTTGTAGGCGGCTGACGCCTTCTGCCCCATGCCCATCAGCTTCGGCTTGTAGACGAGCCCCAGCGCCAGGGCCTCGGCCCGCCAGTAGTGCCATGCCCGCGCCAGCCGCAAGAGTCCGGGCACGTTGCCATAGGCCCAGCGGGCCGCCGGCGACACCGCCGCGTCATGCCGCGGCAGCACCCACGGAGGAGACCGCTGATAGACCGTGAGCGCGTCCACCTGCGGTGCGATCTCGGGGACGAGCTGGATGGCGCTGGCGCCCGTGCCGATCACGGCGACCCGCTTGCCTGCGAGGTCGACGTCGTGCCGCCAGCGGGCGGAGTGAAAGGCAGGCCCGGCGAAGCTGTCGAGGCCGGTGAGCGACGGCGTCTTCGGCAAGTGCAGGCCGCCCACCGCCGACACGACCGCGCGGGCCGTGAATCGCCTGCCGTCGGCGGTCACCAGCCGCCAGCGGCCCGCCGCCTCGTCCCAGGCTAGCTCCGTGACGCCCGACTCGAAGGCGATCTTCCGGTCGATGCCCCGGTCGGCGGCGACCCGCCGCAGGTAGGCGAGGATCTCGGGCTGCCGGGCGTAGGTTCTTGTCCAGTTCGCGTTTTGGGCGAAGGAGTAGGAATAGAGTTGGGCCGGCACGTCGCAGCCGCAGCCGGGGTAGGTGTTGTCTCGCCAGGTGCCGCCGAGGTCCGCCGCCTTCTCCAGGATCACGAAGTCGTCGCGGCCCCGCGCGGCGAGCTTGATCGCCATCCCGATGCCGCCGAAGCCGGCGCCGAGGATCGCGACGCCCAAGTCGGCGCCATCGGCGAGCAGCGGCGGAGGTGGGGAGGGAGCCATGTCGGCGCCAGCCTGACCGGTGGTGGCCGCCCCGGGCAAGTTCGATTCCGGAGGCCTCAGCCGGCAGCCTGCGCCAGGCGGTCGGCCTCACAGGCCAACGCCACGGAGGCCACGCAGTCGGCCTCGGTGAGCCGCCGCTCGTGGGCGGGATCGCGGATCCGGGCGATCTGGTCGGCCGCGAGGTCGCGGACGGCGCCGGCGTACACGGCCATCTTGTCACCCCCCGCCGAGAACGCGATCTCCACGACGGTGGTCGCGCGCCACTGCCGAAACCGCCCGCGGACAATCCGGCCGCCGCCGGACAGCGGCTCGCCGGTGTGGACCGTCGCGTGGGGCAGCAGCGCTGTCAGGGCCGTCACCGCCTCGTCGTCGACGAGGGCCCGAAGGGTGCCGTGGGTCGGCACCCAGTCGAACAGCCGCACCTCGCCCCGCTCGAACACCAGCCGCATCTCCTGCCGGTCGAGCACGGAGGCCTGATGGAAGCCGTGCTCAAAGTGAAACAGGATCCCGGCCTGCGGATGCGAACGTTCGCCCGGCAGTAGCAGCGCGTGATTGGCCGGATACCGACAGGTGCAGACGACCTGCTCCTCGCAGCCGCCGGCGCAGGCACCGTCGCCGTTGCCGGTCGAGTGGGCAGGCCGTCGGATGCTCCGCGCAGCGGCGACCACCCGCCCCGAGCCCAGCCACGAGGCGACCAGGTCGAAGAAGTGGACACCGTGCTCGACGAAGATGCCGCCGCTCACGCTCCGATCCCAGAACCAATGTGCGGGGCCGAGGCCCTCGTCGGCCGCCTCGTTGACGAACAGCCCGTGCACGAGCGTTCCGAGCAGCCCCGAGGCGAGTAGCCGACGGACGGTGTCGGCCAGCGGACAGTAGCGCTCGAGCAGGTTCGCCACGCAGACGAGGCGGAGTTCCGCCGCGAGCCGCTCGAGTTCGCGGGCCTGATCGAAAGTCGTCGCCAGCGGCTTCTCGACGAGCACATGATGGCCGGCCGAGAGCGCCGCCGCGGCCTGCTCGAAGTGGCAGGCCGGAGGCGTGGCGATGTAGACGAGATCGAGGCCGGGGTGGGCCAGCAACTCGGCGGGGGGCAGCACGGCTGCGTCGAGGTCGGCCGCGGTCCGCTGGGCCGCGGCCGGGTTGACATCGGCCACCGCCTCGATGCTCACGCCGGGCAGCGTGCGGTATTGGCTGACCGCAAACCGGGCGAAGCCGCCGCAGCCGACGAGGCCCACGCGCAGCACGGCGGGGACTGTGGCGGCTGCCACTGCGGGCGCGACGAGCGTCGTGGCTTGGCTGGCCGCCTCGGCCGCGGCGGGAACCACGAGGGTCTTGGACGACATGACGCAGCCTCCTCGAGGGGCACGCGTCCTTGCCGACGGTGGGTTGGGAAATCGCCGTGAAGAACTCTACGCACCGGCCGCCGAAAAGGGAACCGCGGCCGGCACGTGGACGCCCTGGCCGGTCACGCCATCGGCAGCCGCACCGCGACCGCCGCCCGCAGCTCCTTGGGCAGTGGGAAGTAGACCTCCTCCTCCCGGATCGTTCGCTCCTCGACTGCGGCGGCATAGCGATCCCGCAGCCAGCAGACACAGTCCTGCACCACGCTCTCGGGGGCGCTTGCCCCGGCCGTGATCACGACCGTCTCGTCGCCGCTGAACCAGGCCGGATCGATCTCGTCGGCGCCGTCGATCAGGTGGGCTGAGATGCCGTTCTCGCGGGCCAGTTCCGCCAGCCGCTGGCTGTTCGAGCTGTTCTGGCTGCCGAGCACGAGCACGATGTCGGCCCCCTCCGAAAGCAGCCGCACGGCCTCCTGCCGGTTCTGCGTGGCGTAACAGATGTCGTCCTTGGGCGGGCCGACGATCTGGGGAAAGCGCTCCTTGAGGCGGGCGATGATCCGCGAGGCGTCGTCCACCGAGAGCGTGGTCTGCGTGAGGTAGGCGAGCTTGTCGGTCGGACCGAACGGGAGCGACGCAACCTGCTCGGCCGTCTCCACGAGGGTGAAGGCGTCGGGAGCCTGGCCGATCGTGCCGATCACCTCGTCGTGCCCCTCGTGTCCGATGAGCATGATCCGGTAGCCCTGCTTGGCATACTTGATCGCCTCGAGGTGCACCTTGGTGACCAGCGGGCAGGTGGCGTCGATCGCGTTGAGCCTCCGCTCGGTGGCGACCCGGCGGACCTCCGGGGCCACGCCGTGGGCCGAGAACAGCAGCACGGCGCCCTCGGGCACGTCCTCGACGCGATCCACGAACACCGCCCCCTCCCGGACGAACCGGTCGACCACGTGCTTGTTGTGGACGATCT
>JBJTPO010000174.1:0-1549 GCA_046075145.1 Planctomycetota bacterium | reverse complement strand
GGCTGCGGCCGCGGCGGCATCTCACTGACTTTGGGGCCGGGCGGGGGGGGCGGCGAAGCCCTCCTCGCCGTGACGTTTCGCACCTCCTCTTCTGGCGACTCGATCATCCTGTGAGCGAAATCTCCAAGGCTCGTCGAGCGTTCACCGATTCCGCCGCCTCCGCGGGTGGTGTCTCTGGCGTGAACTGGCCCCACGTCGTCGCCTGCCTGCTCGTGGCGGCGACGGCGGTACTGCTCTCGTTCGGGGCGCTCGTGACCACCTACGAGGCGGCGATGGCCGTGCCTGACTGGCCGGCCACCTACGGCCACAACATGTTCCTGTTTCCGCTGGCCGAATGGCTCGGCGGGCCGTGGGACCTGTTCCTCGAGCACGGCCACCGGCTGCTGGGGGCGCTCGTGGGCCTGATCACGCTCGCCCTCGCGGCGCTGGCTTGGCGGTCTGCCGTGGGGCCGACGGTGCGGTGGCTGGCCGTGGCGGCGGTCGTGCTCGTGGTGGTGCAGGGCGGTCTGGGTGGCGCCCGCGTGCTGCTCGACGACACGACCGTCGCCAAGATTCACGCCTGCACGGGCCCGTTGTTCTTCGCCGTCGCCGTGGCGCTCGCGGTGCTCACCCGGCGGCCGGGCGAGGTGGCCGTGCCGCGGGTCGGGGCCGGGCTTTGTGCCGCGGTGCCGGTTGCGGCCTATGCGCAGCTCGTGGCCGGCGCCCAACTGCGGCACCTCGATCCCGCCACGCCGCCGCGGATGTTCCATGCCCTCGTGGGCACGCATGTGCTCGTCGGGCTCGTGGTGGCGGGGCTCGTGATCGCGGCGTTCGTGGCGACCCGCGGCGGCGGCAACCGCGGGGCCCGTCGCTGGGGCCTGCTCGCGGTCGGGCTCGTGACCTGCCAGCTCGCGCTCGGCTTCGGCACCTGGATCGCCAAATACGGCGTGCCGTCGGCGGTCCTGCCCGATGCCTGGCGGCTGGCCGAGCCGATCGTGGCCCGCAGCGGGCCGGGTGCCGTGATCGTCACGGCGCATGCCGTGCTCGGGATGGTGATCCTCGGCGTGGGCGTCGCCCTGGCCTTGACCGCGGCCGGCACGCTGCCCGCCGCCCAACGGGTCGCGACCCGTTCGGCGGCCTACACGCGGGGCAGGGGGGTGACCGCATGACGCCACCGCCCCTCGCAGCCGAACTCGCTCCGGGCGTTGCCTCCGTCGCGCCGGCCGCCCTCGTGGCCGATGACCCACGCGGGCTCGCGGCCACGCTCGCCGACGTCTCACGGCTCGTCCGGCCGCGGATCGCGGTGATGGTGCTCGCGACCGTCGCGGCGGCCGCCTGGCTCACGGCCGGCCGGCCGACCGAGCCCATCAGGCTCGTGTGGCTGCTCGCGGGAACGGCGCTCGTGGCGGCGAGTTCGAGCATCGCCAACCAGATCCTCGAGCGGCGATCCGATCGGCTCATGAAGCGGACGGCCGCGCGGCCGCTCGTGGCGGGCCGGCTCGCCGTGTCGACGGCCTGGTGGCTGGCGGCGGCCACGCTTGTCGTCGGCACGGCCGCCTGTTGGCTCGCC
>JBJTPO010000173.1:0-12589 GCA_046075145.1 Planctomycetota bacterium | reverse complement strand
CCGGCGCTGACGCCACGGCTGCAGGGGCATCCATGCCCCCTGCAGCCGTGGCGGCCCTCGGGCCGTCGGCCCCGGCCGCCGGCCGCACCTCCGGGCGGCCGTGTTCGTACGCGTTGTGGCGCGCGGCGGTTGTGCAGACGAATTCCTCCGAATCGACGTGCCCCTTCGTCCACCGTTGGGCTGCGAGGGGTTGCCCATGCCAATCGAGCCGGCCTTGTCAGCGAGCGCAGGCAAGATGCCGAAGCGAGGCTGGCATGGAGCGAGTGAAGCCCAGGATGGGCGTAGCGAGCGTCCGGCGAGATGGCACGAGCACGGAAAGGGGACAGTCCCCTGCGGGGACGGAAAGGGGACAGTCCCCTGCGGGGACAGTCCCCGGCGTCCGGCGAGATGGCATGGGCAACGGCGAGCCTGCGCGACCCACGACGTCCGGACGCTCCCGAGGCCACGTGAGCCGCTTGCCCCGGCTGCTCATGCCGTGCCACAATCGAAGCTTCACCCCAGGAGCCGCCCGATGCCGGCCGACGACATCCTGCTCGACGCCGAGGAACGCATGGAGAAGGCCGTCGAGGTCTTACGCCATGCCTTGAACGGCATCCGCACCGGCCGGGCCAACCCCGGCATCGTCGACACCCTGCGGGTCGAGGTCTACGGCTCGCCCACGCCGATCAAAACGCTGGCCAACGTCGGCGCCCCCGAGCCCAACCAGGTCGTCGTCCGCCCCTTCGACCCCGGTACGCTCAAGGACATCGAGAAGGCGATCCAGGCCAGCGGCCTGGGATTCAACCCGCAGAGCGACGGCCGCGTGATCCGGATCATCATCCCGCCCCTCTCGGCCGATGTCCGCCGCAAGATGTCCGCCCGAATCAAAGAGCTCGCCGAGGAGGCCCGAGTGGCAATCCGCAATGTCCGCCGCGACGCCAACAAAGCGGCCGACGGCGAGCAGGCGGGGGGCAAGATGACCGAAGACGACTCCAAGCAGTGCAAGGATGACGTGCAGGAGCTGACCAAGCAGCACGAGGGGCTCGTCGGCGACCTGGCGAGGACCAAGGAAGCCGAGGTCATGGAAGGGTGACCGCGCCCGCGGTCCCGCCTGCCATGCCGGTGGAGGATTTTCCCGTGAGCCAGCCCGTGGCCGACGCCCCGCCGGTGCGGCTCGCGGGGGTGACCAAGCGGTACGGCCGCCGAACCGTCCTCGATCAGGTGTCGCTCGACGTCCCCGCGGGGATCACCGGCCTGGTGGGCCCCAACGGGGCCGGCAAGAGCACCCTCGTCCGCGCGATCCTGGGGCTGGTGCGACTCGCCGCGGGCACCGTCCGCGTGCACGGCCTCGACCCCGCCGCCCACCCGAACCGCGTCCGGCGGCTCACCGGCGTGGTGCCGGAGGACGACGCCGCCGTGCCCGGCCTCTCGGGAGTCGAGATGGTTCAGTATGCGGCCCGGCTCTCCGGGCTGCCGGCCACCGAGGGGCTGAGGCGGGCCCACGAGGTGCTCGACTGGTGCGACGCGGGCCAGGAGCGATATCGCGCCATCGAGACCCTCTCCGTCGGGATGCGGCAGAAGGTGGCGTTTGCGGCCGCGATCGTCCATGATCCCGCGATCGTGATCCTCGACGAGCCGACCAACGGCCTCGACCCGCTCGAGCGGCGGGCGATGCTCGGCCGGCTCGTCTCGCTCGCGCGTGACCACGGCAAGACGATCCTCGTCTCGACCCATGTGCTGCGGGACGTGCAGTCGATCTGCGACCGGCTGGTGCTGCTCGTCCGCGGCCGCGTCCGTCTGGCCGGCTCCATTTCCGATCTCACCGGCTCGGGCAGCCATGGCCTGCGGCTGCGGGGCACCGGCTCGCTCGCAGAGTTCGCCGCCCGCCTTGCCAGCCGCGGTGTGCAGGCCCGGCCTGCCGACGACGGCGGCGGTGTGCTCGTGCAGGCCCCCGACACGGCGGCCGTGCGGGCGCTCTGGGAGGAGGCAGCGGCAGCGGATGTGAGGGTGGACTCGCTCGAGCCCGAGCGGCGGCCGCTCGAGGACGTGTTTCTCGCGGCCCTGGCCGCGGCCGACGCCGAGGAGCCCCTCCATGCCCCTGCATGACGTCGGCTACCGCGGCTGGCACGGGCGGCCGCGGCCGGGAGGAGCCGCCGGGGTGATCGCGACGACCGGCATCCGGCTGGCCTGGAAGAGCCGCTGGCTGCGGCGGGTGATCCTGTTTGCGTGGAGCCCCGCGCTCGTGTTCGCCGGCGGGTTCTTCGCCTTCGAGCAGGCGGTCGACGAAGGGGCGGTCGGCGCCGGACGACACGTCTCCCGCCGACTCGACGGCTTCGGGCTGCTCGGCAGCCTGTTGGCGGAGAACCTCGGGGGCAGCCTCGACGATGCCGACCAGGCCCGACGCACGGTCTGGTCGCGGCTGCTGTTGGCGTTCATGCGGGCGCCGCAGGCGGTGCTCCTGGCCGTGGTCGTTGGGCTCGTGGCCCCCCGGCTGATCGCCGGAGATCTCCGGGCGAAGGCCTGGCTCGTCTACTTCACGCGGCCCGTCTCACGGGGCGACTACGTGCTGGGGAAGATCGCCGTGCTGGCGGCGATCGTGAGCCTCGTCACTCTCGTGCCGGCCATCGTGCTCTGGCTGATCGGAGTGCTCGTCAGTCCGAGCGTGTGGGTTGCCGTCGCCACCTGGGATCTGCCGCTGCGGATCCTCGCCGCCGCTGCGGTGGTCACGATCCCGACGGTGCTCCTGGCGCTGGCCTACTCGTCGCTCACCGCCGAGACGCGGATCGCCGCCTTCGCCTGGTTCGCCACCTGGGTAGCCTGCTGGATCACCCATGGGGCGCTCACGGGCGCCGACCTCGCGGCCGGCTCTCGGCAGACGTCCGAGGTTCCCGCTGCCCTGGCCGATCCCGACGATCCCTTTGACGACGGGCCGGCGATCGTCCGCCGCCCGCTCCGTGGCCCACGGCGGCTCAACTGGCTCCTGCGGGCCGCCGGTATCGACGGGGCCGTCGATCGCTGGGCCTGGCTCTCCCCCTTCCACGCCCAGGGAGTGGTGCAGGCCTGGATCTTCGGCATCGAGAAGCGATTCGCCTCCGTGCTGCCTTCGCTCGTCTCCCTGGCGGCGATCGCCGGTGTGTCGCTGGTCGTGCTGTTCCTCCGGGTCGACGCCCCGGCCCGTGCCTGAGGATGGTCCGCAGCCATGATCTGCCTCGATCGCGCGACCAAGCTTTACGGCACGGTGATCGGCGTCAACGACCTGACGGTCGAGCTCGGCCCCGGCGCGCATGGCCTGCTGGGGCCCAACGGTGCGGGCAAGACGACGCTGCTCGGCCTGGTCACCGGCCAGCTGCGACCCACGATGGGGAGGGTGACCATCTTCGGCGAGCGGCCTTTCGGCAACCCGCGGGTGCTCGCCCGGATCGGCTACTGCCCCTCCGCCGACCTGCTGGAGCGGCGGGCCACGCCCCGCGAGTGGGTCACCTATCTGGTCCGCCTTGCCGGCCTTGACGTCCGGGCCGCGGGCCGGGCGGCGGCGGCGGCGCTCGATCGCGTCGGTCTCGGCGAGGCGACCGACCGCCCGCTGGTCACGCTCTCCAAGGGCATGCGGCAGCGGACGAAGCTCGCCGGAGCGATCGCCCACGATCCGGACCTGCTCGTCCTCGACGAGCCCTTCGTGGGCCTCGACCCGGTCGCCCGGCACGACCTCGTGACGCTGGTCCGTGGCTGGACCACGTCGCGCAGCCTGCTCGTGGCCAGCCACCTCCTCCACGAGATCGAGGCTCTCGATGCCGGGCTGGCCGTGATTCTCGGCGGCCGGCTCGTGGCCAGCGGCGCGGTCGCGGAGATCCACGCCCTGGTGGACTGTCTGCCGGCCGAGATCAGGCTCGAGGCCGACCGGCCGCGGCGGCTCGCCGAGATCGCCTGTGCGAGCGGCCTGGTCGACGGCCTGCGATTCGAGGGTCCCGCCGGGCTCGCGATCGGGACGCACGATCCGCGCGCCCTCGTCGCGGTGCTCACCCGGGCCGCGGCCGACGAGGGGCGCGCGATCGCGAGCCTCTTCGCTGGCGACCGGTCGCTCGAGGGCGTGTTCGACCGGCTCGTGCAGCTGCACCGTGGCATCGGCTCCGGGACCGGCGCCCGGCCTGCGGCCCCGGCCGGCCTCGCTGGGGAGGCTTCTCGATGAGCGTCTGGCGGGGCATCCTCGCGGTGGCGGCGTTCCAGCTGCGGCGGCTGCTCGCGCCCCAGCGGGTGATGCTGGCGGCCCTCGGTGCCGCCTTCCCGGCCGCCGTCATGCTGGCGGTGCGGCGGATCGCCGGCGACATCGAACGTGACTTCGTGGTCGTGCTGCTCTACGCGCTCGTGCCCGAGGCACTGTGCATGCTCGGACTCTTGGTCACGATGTGCCCGGTGGTGGCCGACGAACTCGAGCGGGGCACCTGGCAGCATGTGGCGGTCCGCCCCGGCGGGCGACGGTCGCTGCTGGTGGGCACGTTCCTGGCCGCCGTGATCTGGACGGCCGGGGTCGCGCTGTTCGCGCTGGCGCTCACTCTCGTGGCGGCCGGGTTGCCGGGCTCGGGGCGGCTGGCCGTGGTGTTCGCCGCGCTGGTCGTCGTCTCCTGCGTGGGACGTGCCGCGCTCTTCGCGCTGCCGGCGGTGATCGTGCCCAAGCGGGCGCTCGTCGCGAGCGTCGTGGCGGCGCTCGTGGTCGAATATCTGGCTGGCTTCCTGCCGGCGGTGGTCAACCAGTTCACGGTCAGCCTCCGGCTGCGGAGCCTGCTGGTGCACTGGATGGGCTGGGAACGGGCCCTGCCGACCGAGTTGCAGCTGCTGGTCGACACCCAGCCCGCCTGGATCCAGATCATGGCCGTAATCGCTCTGGCCTCCGTGATGCTGCTCGCAGCCGGGGTGATCCTGGCCCGGCGGCAGTTCCCGCCCGCCGAGGAGGCCTGAGATGATCGAGGCCGACGGGCTCGTGAAACAATTTCGTGCCGCAAACGGCACGGTCGTCAAGGCCGTCGACGGCGTCTCGTTCACGGTCGCAGCAGGGGAGATGGTGGGCCTGCTCGGGGCCAACGGCGTCGGCAAGACGACCACCATGCGGCTCATCGCCACACTCCTGAAGCCCACGGCCGGCACCGCCCGGATCGACGGCCACGACGTCACGGCCGACCCGCTCGGGGTTCGGCGGAGGCTCGGCTACCTCTCGGCCACGACGGGCGTGCCCGACCGGCTCACGCCGCGGGAGGTGCTCGACTCTTTCGGCCGGCTGTATGGGCTCGATCCGGCCGCGCTCGGCGACCGCGTGCCCGAGCTTCTCGATGCCCTCGCGCTCGGAAGCTGCGCCGACCGCCCCTGCGGGCGGCTCTCGACCGGCCAGCGGCAGCGGGTCTCGCTCGGTCGCGCGCTCGTCCACGATCCGCCGGCGCTGGTGCTCGACGAGCCCACCTCGGGCCTCGACGTGGTCGGCGCCCGCGACCTGCTGGATCTGCTGGACAGGCTGCGCGGGGAAGGGAGGTCGATCCTCATCTCCACCCATCGGCTCCACGAGATCGAGCGCCGGTGCGACCGCTTTTTGATCATCCACGCCGGCCGCATCGTGGCCGCGGGCAGCCAGGCGGAGATGGCGGCCACGACCGGCGGGCTCGAGGGGGCGTTCTTCGCCGCGGTCGAGCCGGGAGGGCAGCGGTGAACACGACGCATCCGAAGCCGGGCGGACGGGCGGTGCGGGCGATCGCCCAGCGCGACCTGCTGGAGTTCGTCCGCGACCGGCGCACGCTGTTCGTCACGCTCCTGATGCCGATGGCGATGTATCCGGTGCTGGCGCTCGCCAGCACGCTCGGCCTGAGGACAGCGCTTTCGGATCTCGAGGCCCGGCAGGCACCCCGCCGGCTGGCGATCGCGCTCTCCGGTGACGACGCGGAGCCGCTGGCGACGCGGCTCGAGCGCGCGGCTGCGACCGTGGCCGACGAGCCGCCCGCTGACT
The DNA here is from genome assembly GCA_046075145.1 of Planctomycetota bacterium. Lineage (GTDB taxonomy): Bacteria > Planctomycetota > Planctomycetia > Pirellulales > UBA1268 > QWPN01. The sequence goes on along the minus strand of JBJTPO010000173.1, from coordinate 6,627 downwards.
GGCCGGCCCGACTGACGGTCGAGGTCGTGCCCTCCCGGGCGGCTCAGCGACTGCTCGACGACGGCATGGCCGACGTCTGGATCGATGCCCCGGCCGGCACGATCGCCGCGCTCGATGGCCGCGGCACGGCGGCCCTCGAGGCCCGGCTCTCGGCCCTGCGGCCGATGGACGCCCGGCGGCAGCGGCATCTCGTGGCAGTGGTGCGGGCGCTTGCCGAGGATGCCCGCCGGCGGCGGGTCGAGGCCGAGGGACTGCCGCCCAGCCTGCTCGAGCCCGTGGCCCTGGCCTTCGCCGGCGGTCCGCGGGTGGAGTCCCCCGCCTCGATGGAGGGCATCCTGCCGATGGCCGCCGGTGGTGTACTCGTGCTCTTGGCACTGCTGACGGCGACCGGCGCGTTCTATCCGGCGATTGACGCGCTCGCCGGGGAGAAGGAGCGGGGCACGATCGAGACGCTCCTGCTCGCGCCGGCCACCGCCGGCGAGATCGTGACGGGCAAGTTCCTCGCGATCTGGGGGGTGACGCTCGCCACCCTGCTGGTCAATGCGGTCTCGATCGGGCTGACCGGCCTGGTGCTGCTGCGGTTCGTGCCAGCGGGCATCGATCTGGGCACGGATGCCGCCCGACTGACGACCGCTGCGCTCGTCACGCTGGCAGGCTACGTCGGTCTGGCCGCCGTGGCCGCGGCAACCTGCCTCGCGGTGACCAGCGGCGCGCGGAGCGGCAAGGAAGCACAGAACACGCTCACGCCGGTGATCCTGCTCGTGAGCGGCCTCGCGGGCTCGGCGCTGCTGCCGGGAACCGGCGGGGCGGCCTTCGCGGCCGTGCCGTTCGCCGGCCAGGTGGCCCTGGCCCGCGACGCGCTGGCCGGCACGGCGGCGGCGACACTCGCCCTGCACCTCGCGATCTCACTGGTCGCCGCGGCGGCGGCCACGTGGCTCCTGCTGCGCGGGGCGGCGGCGGCGCTCGGTGACGAGGAGCTGCTGTTCCGCGGCCCCGACGTGGCCGGTAGCCTGTTCGCGAGGCCGGCGCCGCGGCCACGGCCGACGCCGATGCAGGGCTTCGCGGCGGCGCTCGTCGCCTTCGCCGCCCTCTGGTATGCCCAGGGCCTTGCGCCGGCCGATCTCGCGCTGGCCGTGCCGATCCAGCAGGGGGCGCTCGTGCTGCCGCTGATCGCGCTCACGCTCTGGCAGCGGGTCGATCGGGCGACGACCTTCGGGCTCGCGGTGCCCGGAGGCGGGCGCTGGCCGTTCGCCGTGATCGGCAGCCTGCTCGCGGGTGGCGGCCTGTTCATCCTGGGTGCGGCGGCGACACTGGCGGTGCGGGGCACGCACCTCTCGCCGTCCGCCCGCGACCTGGCCGGGCGGATCATGCAGCTGCTGCTCGACCGCCCCTGGTGGCTCTCGGGCCTGCTGATCGCCCTCGTGCCCGCCGTCTGCGAGGAGCTCTTCTTCCGGGGCTGGATGCTCGCCGCCTTCGTCGGTGAGCGGCCGAGCCGACGCCGCGCGGTCGCGGCGGTGCTCCTGCAGGCGGCCGCCTTCGCCGGCTTTCACCTCCTCCCCGAGCGGATGCCGCAGACCTTCCTGCTCGGGGCCGTGCTCGGCTGGATGACGCTCGCCACCGGCAGCCTCGTGCCGGCGGTGCTCGCCCACCTCGCACACAACGCCGTGCCGCTTGTGCTGGTGATGGTGGCCACCGACGGTCACGGCCGGCGGCTCGTGGCCGGCGACACGACGACGCTCCCGGGCTGGCTCATCCCCGCGGCCGCCGTAGCGGCGGTCGTGGGCCTCGCGCTCGTGCACGCCGCCCGCCGCAGGTGACGCAAGCTCGCGCCTGCAGGCTCGGGGCTACCCGTGTCATCTCGCCGGACTCGATCGAACGTCGTGGGTCGCGCAGGCTCGGGGCTGCCCATGCCATCTCGCCGGACGCTCCCTTCGGGCATCCATGCCCTCCGGTCGCTCGGAGGAAACCTCACTGCGCAATCCTTGCTGCGCTCGGTTTCCTACGCCGCTCGATTGGCACGGGTAACCCCGAGCCGTCCACCGGCAGAGACCGTAACAGACCGCTCAAGGCCCGCCCCTCACATAGATTCGTCGGAACGAACATCGCGAACTAAAACCGCGCACGAGCACGGCCGCCCGGAGGTGCGGCCGCCGGGCGGAGGCCCGGCAAGGCGGCAATGGCCAGGGATGGCATTGCCGCCGTGTAGCTAGCACCGGCCGCGGAGCTCGGCCACCTCGGCCTCGAGTTCGGCGATCCGCTGCCTGAGCGCGGCCACTTCACCCGAATCGGTGGCCGCCGGCTTGGAAACCGGACCGGCGGCAAGCGCGGCGCCGACTTCACGCCGCACCTTGTCGAGCTTCTCCTCGGGCAGCAGCCCGTGAGTGAGCATCCGCCCGCGGCCGGGGGGAGAGAGCCAGACGACCAGGCCCCGCCCGGCGAGACTGTCGAGATGGCCGCGGAGCGCGGTGAGATCAGGGATCTCGTCCATCCGGCTGGCCCGGCCCCGCAGGTCCCCTTCCGTCTGCTCGCCGCGGCAGAGCAGTTCGCCCAGGATCGCGAGCTCTTCCTTGCCCGCCCCCAGCCACTCGTAGGCCAGATGACGGTACCGCGGCAGCTTGCCGCTGCCAAACACCTCGGCGACGGCGCCAGACGTTTGCAGGCTCCGCACCGCCCGCATCACCTGCTCCTCGTCGAGCGTCATCACGGGGTCGCGATTGCTCTTCTGGTTGCACCCGGTGACCAGTGCGTTGAGCGACAGAGGATACTGGTCGGGCGTGGTCTTGCCCTTCTCGATCAGCACGCCGAGCACCCGCCGCTCATTCGCATCGAGGGGCCGCACGGCCTTACCGGCCGGCTCCCCGCCCGTCACGTCACCATCCGCATCTGGCATGTTCATTCACACAGGATCACCCCGGATGATCCGCCTCGTCAACCGCCAGCGGCTCAGCGTCGGCGGGGCAGGATCCGGATGCCTGCGGTGGCGGGCGGGGTGAAGGTGGCGACCGCGGCATTACCCGCGAGATCGGCGATCGCCACGCCCGGCGGCAGCGTGATCTGCCGGGCCACGCGGATCCCCGCCGGTGCCGCCAGGCCGGGAGGCACCGTCCAGCGGAACACCAGCCGGTCTGTGCCACTGCCCGAGACATACTCGGCCCGCTGCCCCACGCTCCCGACCGCGAGCGGCAGCCGCGGCCGGCCAGTCACGACCACCGGTTCGCTGAACCGAAACGCGAACGTGAGCACCGCCCCGGGGCGATAAGCGAAAGCCGGCGGCACGACGAGCGCGAGGATTCGCGGGGAGAACGTGTCGGTGGGTGGCTCGGGCGGCGGCGGGGCGCTCGGCCCCGTCGCGCCGGCCGCCGCGAATGCCCCCGGAGCCTGCGGGCCGCTGCGGGGAGCGCCCGAGTGGTCGTAGGTCACGCTGAGGTCGGTGCGGCCGGCGGGTACGGCTGGCCGGGTGGGCGCGGCGGCCCAACTGAAGGCGGGAAGCGCAACGGTGGGCGACGGCGTGAATGACGCGGCGAGGCGATAGTCGCCGCGGGCGAGGTCGGCGAAGACGGGCCGTATCGTGTTGATCGCATTCGTCGCCACGACCTCGGCGGCGAGCGGGGCGTTCTCGAGGCCGAGCGGATGATCCGCCGGACCGTTCCAGATCAGGTTGCCGCGGATCACCAGGCCGTCGTCGGCCCGCGCGGGCGAGGCGACGTTGGAGCCGGACGGGGCCGTCCGCGGGCCGGCGACGGCGAACTGCTCCCACCGGCTCGCGACCTCGGGGTTGTAGATGACGTTGTTGATGATCACGACGTTCCGGTTCGGGATCGGCACCTCGGCGCCGGGTGTGGCCGTGCCCCAGCCGCCGACGGCGAGGTTGGCCCGGCAGGTGGCCGCATCGCCGTCGCAGCTTCGCGAGCCGAACACCGCCTCGATCACGTGGCTGCGGCGGCCCACGTTCACGAGCGTGTTGTGGGCCAGGAGGATGTTGAAGCCGCCGTTGACGCCGAAGCCCGCCCCCTCCACGTCGTGGATCACGTTGTTGGTGAAGGCGATGTCGTAGGCCTCGTAGTGCAGCCAGGGGGCCACCATGAACTCGAAGCCCGTCCCCTGGCCGGCCGTGAAGCCGCCGGTGCCGGCGTCGAAGAACTCGTTGCCGGTGATCGTGAGATAGGCGGAGCCCCCCTTCGCATACATCGCCCAGTCGCCGGCGCGGTGAATCCGGCTGCCGACCACGTGGCCGTACTGCACGGCCACGAAGTCGATCGCGTTGTCCCAGGCGCCGGAGATGTCGCAGTGCTCGACGTAGACGTGTTGCGACTGGTTGACCTTGAGGGCCTCCTGCGGCGCCGCGTATGTGGCGATCACGCCGGTACCCCGGATCGTGGTGTCGCGGAGGACGATATGGGAACTCGCTTGGATCTGGACCACGTCGCCCCCGCCGGCCGTCACCTCCAGACCCACGAGCTGCAGGTGGCGGCAATCGAAGATGTTGAGGTTCGGCAGCCGGGCGGTGCCGGGGCCGTCGGCGGCCCGGATGATGACCGGGGCGGTGAAGGTGCCGTGGCGGCTTTCCCAGAAGGTGGGCACGGCGGACTGGGGATAGGTGCCGGCCGCAAGATTGATCCGGACACCCTGGGAAAGCGTGGTACCCATGGGTACCCGCCGCCAAGCCTCCGAGACCGTCCGCACGGCCAGTTCCCGCGAGGCCCCGCTGCTGGTGTCGTTCCCGGCTGCAGGATCAACCCAGATATCGATGACATCGGGTGTGCCCGTCTCGTAGGCGGGCAAGAGCCCCGTGCCGCTCATCACGAGCCGCCGCTCGCAAGCCTCGACCACCAGGGGCCGCCTCCGCAGTGCGGTGTACACCGTCTTCATGGCGAACTCCAGATTCCTCTCGCGCCGCGAGAGGCCCGTCCGCCTTGCCCTGGGAGAATGCTAGGCGCGGCCAAGTCCGAAAGCCAGCGGAGGCGCGACCCGTTCGCCCGATGCCGGTGCCATGTCGCCCGACTCAATACAGCAGGATCACCGCCAGGGCGGCCAGGCCCACGCCTACGAGGCCCAGGCCCATCCAGCGGGCCACCGCCGGGCGGTCTGCGTACCGGTAGTCGACGTTCTTGATCGAAGCCAGCACGTGGCGGTGCTCCCACATGCCCACGACCGTGGCGGCGATCCCCAGCACGATCAGTGCCGACCCGAACACGCGGGTCTTCAGGGGTGAGAAGTTGGCGAGCCGGCCGTCCATCACCTGCGCCACCTGCCCGAGCCGCTCGATGCCGAACCCGAGGCTGATCATCGCCAGGCTGGTGCGGATCCACGCCAGCAGCGTGCGGTCGGCGGCCTCGCGGTTCCGCTCCCGGGCCAGTTCGTTGACGACGGAGGTCGCTACGCTCGGCTGGTCGTCGTTCATCGATGTTCCTGGTTCAGGACCGGGGACTGTCCCCTTTTGGCCGATTATAGGAAAGGGGACTGTCCCCTGGGGGACTGTCCCCTTTCGGAAAAGCCCGAAGGGATTGGATCCTCGGCTTGCCGCGGAAACTGTACGCCCGTACCCTTTTTGCATGCCGCGTTCCGTTCGCCCTCCTTCCGCCGGCCTGTGCCTCCACGTGCTCAATCGCAGCAACGGTCGGGCCACCGTGTTTCAGCATCCGGAGGACTACGCGGCTTTTCTCAAGGTCATGACTGAGGCCTGTGCACGCCACCCGATCCGGCTCCTGGCCTACTGCCTGATGCCGAACCACTTTCACTTTGTCGTCTGGCCCCGGGAAGAAGGCGAACTCAGCCGCTGGATGAGGTGGCTGATGACGACCCACGTGCGACGCCATCACGCTTACCACCACACCGACGGGCGGCTGTGGCAGGGCCGCTACAAGGCCTTTCCTATCCAGGACGATGACCATCTGCTGACGGTCGTGCGATATGTCGAGCGAAATCCGGTTCGGGCAGCCACTCTTGGCATCTCGAGTGCGGCGGCGTGGCCGTGGTCGAGCGCGACCGAACCAAAGGCGCTGCCATTCCCGATGGCCAGACCAGAACTGCATCCAGGACCGGTGCCAAGGAGGCCGGATTGGATCGCCTGGGTGAACAGGCCCCTGACCCCGGGCGAGCAGGAGGCGATCGAGCGGAGCATCACCCGCGGTTCGCCCTTCGGCGACAGCACCTGGCTGGAGGCAATGGCCGGGCGCCAGGAATGAATGGGGACAGTCCCCTGCGGGGACAGTCCCCTGGTCACTTGACCTCCAGCGAGACGCTCTTGGAGTGGGCCGAAAACTCGGGGGCGTAGCGGCTCCGGATCGTGGCGAACCCGCTCGATGCGGTGCCGCGGTGGGCCGCCCGAAGCGAATACTCGAACACGTGGGTGCCCCGTGGCAGCCGCTCGAAAAAGAGCTGCGTCGAGGCGTCGCGGATCGCCAGATACCAGCCTGCCCCGTCGGCCCACCGCCAGCCCGAGAGCACGTCCACGGGCTCGGTCAGGCTCGGACGGTGGTCGGCGAGTTCCAAGAACTCGTAGTCGCGGTCGCTGGTCACCACAAGTCGCACGACCAGCTCGTCACCCACCTCGACCGCCACGCCATCGCCGGCGGGCACGAGCTCAGGCCCTGCCTTCGTAAACTTCTTCACGAACAGCCGCTTCTC
>JBJTPO010000172.1:0-1051 GCA_046075145.1 Planctomycetota bacterium | reverse complement strand
TTCACGGGCAACAAGTTCGAGTTCCGGGCCGTGGGCTCGAGCCAGTCGATCGCCGGGCCGCTGGTGGCCTTGAACACGATCGTGGCCGAGAGCCTCGACTGGGTGGCGACCGAGCTCGAGACGGCCACCGGCGGCGATTCTTCCAAGTTGTCATCTGCGGTGGAGAAGCTGCTGCAGAAGATCATCACCGACCACAAGGCGGTGATCTTCAATGGCAACGGCTACTCCGAGGAGTGGCAAATCGAGGCGAAGCGGCGGGGCCTGCCCAACCTCAAGGCCACGCCCGAGGCCCTCGACGCGCTCGTCACTCCCACCAACCTTGCGCTGTTCGCCACCTACGGCGTGCTCTCCGAGCGGGAGATGCGGAGCCGCTACGAGATCTACATGGAGCGGTATTGCAAGGACCTCAACACCGAGGCCCAGGCCGCGATCCAGATCGCGAAGACGATGCTCCTGCCGGCGGCCTACCGCTATCAGGGCGAGCTCGCGGACGTCGCCACCAAGCTCAAGACCCTCGGCCAGTCGCCCCACCTGGGGACGCTCGACAAGCTGATGAAGCTCGTGGGCGAACTCGAGGGCCGGATCGAGGCGCTCGAGCGGGCGGCCGGCCACCACGGCGGCGACGTGCGGGCCGAGATGGCCCACTTCCACGACGACGTGATCCCGGCGATGACGGCGGTCCGGGAGACGGCCGACCAGCTCGAGATGATCCTGCCCGACGACCTCTGGCCGTTGCCCACCTACCGCGAGATGCTGTTTATCCGGTGAGCGAATCGGCGTGGCAGGCTTCCGAGCCGGTTTCCGGCGACCTCGCCGCGGCGATCGCGGCCGAGGCTGCGCGGATCGGCATCGTCCTGCCTCCCGACGCCGCCGAGCGGCTGGCCGCCTACGCCACGAGCCTCTGGGGTTGGAACGAGCGGCTGAATCTCACCCGGCACACCGACGTGGATCGGTTCGTGTCACGGGACATCGGCGACTCGGCGGCGCTGCTCGAGCACCTGGCGCACGGCGAGCGGGTGCTCGACGTGGGCACCGGCGGGGGCGTGCCGGG
>JBJTPO010000171.1:0-1340 GCA_046075145.1 Planctomycetota bacterium | reverse complement strand
TGATCACGAAGGTCACCATCAAGGGCGCCAAGCAGGCCGTGCAGATGTTCGGCCCCGCGCAGGCTGCCGTTGCCAAGGCCGTGGCCGACAGCGTGGCCGCGGGCGTGATTCCCAAGAGCGACGCCGAGAACCTCGTGATCGTGTGCGGGGTGTTCATCCACTGGCAGGCCGAAAGCGACAAGAAGATCTACGAGTACAACTACCAGGCCACGATGGACGCCATCGCCAACGCCATGAAGGGCAAGCCGACCGCCGATGAGATGGTCGCCCAGAAGGACAAGGCGGCGCATCCGTTCAAGGGGTTCTAGTCTTCACGGCGGCGGGGCCATCCATGGCCCCCGCCGCCTTGGGCCGGCGGAGGGCGAGCCAAGGTTGCCCTCGCCGTCCTCGGCCGCCCTCCGTGCGGTCACTTGTCGTTGGTGATAGCGGGGCAGCCAAGGTGCCCCTCGACCACGACGCCGGGCTTCCGGCCCGGCAGTCGTTGGTTGGTGATGCCGCCCTCCGGGCGGCCAGGCGTCGTGAGTGAGCCGTGCCGAAGCGAGTCCTGATCCAACTCGACTGTGATCCGCAGCCGAGCACGTTCGATTCGATCGTGGCCGTCGATGCCGGCGCCGATGTGCTCCTGCGTCACGGCGGGGTCACGCCCGACGCCGCCGTGCCGCTTGTGCACGGTGGGATGTTCACCCGCGGGGGCGGCGACCTGGCGAGCACGGCGATCTTCATCGGCGGATCCGACGTGGCCGCGGCCGAGGCCGTGGCGCGGCGGGTCGCCCAAACCTTCTTCGGACCGGTGCGGGTGGGCGTGCTCGTCGATCCCTCGGGTGCCAACACCACCGCCGCCGCCGCCGTCGTCGCCGCCCTCCGTCACATCACGACCGGCGGCCAGCCCTCCCGGGCGGTCGTGCTCGGCGGCACGGGACCGGTCGGGCAACGCGTGGGCCGGCTGCTCGCCCGCAAGGGGCTGAAGGTGACGCTCGGCTCCCGGTCGCTCGAGCGGGCCGAGGCCGTGGCCCGTGTCATCGCCGAGCAGGTGCCAGGGGCCCAGGTTTCAGGCGTCGCCTCCCACGGCCGCGTTTCGCCCGGGTCGCCGCTGGCCGCCGTCCTCGCCGCCGCCGATCTGGTGGTGGCGGCGGGAGCCGCGGGCGCGGTGCTGCTCGATGCCACCGGCCGCGACGCAGCGACCGCGGCCCGTGTGCTGATCGACCTCAACGCCGTGCCTCCGGCGGGCATCGAGGGCATCGTCGCCGGCGACAAGGCCCGGGCCGATGGCACGCAGCTGCTCTACGGCGCCCTGGGCATCGGCGGCACGAAGATGAAGATCCACCGGGCGGCGATCGAAC
>JBJTPO010000170.1:0-3501 GCA_046075145.1 Planctomycetota bacterium | reverse complement strand
GGTTCTTCGGGGATTTCCGTGGCACGGGGCGATCGAATCGGGGGTGCTGGTGGCGTAGATTGCCGGGATGGAAACACTCTCTTCGCACTACGCCCGTTTGCTCGGTCTCGATGACTCCTGGCGTGTGGAGTCGGTCGACCTCCAGCTCGAGGATCGACGAGTCGAGATTCGCCTTTCGCATGTCGGTTCCGGCGTGATTTGCCCCGAATGCGGCGGGGCCTGCGGCCTGGCCGACCACGCGGACGAGCGGCGCTGGCGGCACCTGGACACGATGCAGTTCACGACGGAATTGGTCGCCCGGCTCCCCCGCTGCCGGTGCCCGGAGCATGGGGTGAAGACGATCGTGCCGCCGTGGGCGGGGAAGCATTCCCGTTTCACCCTCCTCTTCGAGGCCTTCGCCGTCGAGGTCCTGCAGGCTTGCCGCACCGTGAAAGCGGCGGCTGCCCTGCTCGGCCTCTCCTGGGATGCCATGCAGACGATCATGGACAGGGCGGTGGCACGCGGACTCGAGCGCCGCGAGGCCACGCCGATCAAGCACATCGGCATCGACGAGAAGAGCTTCGGGAGAGGGCAGGACTACATCACGGTCCTCACCGACCTCGACAACTCCCGCGTCCTTGACGTCGCTCCGGAACGCACGCAGGCGGCCGCTGAAAGCGTCCTCGCGACGCTCTCTTCCGAACAGCGACAGGGGGTGTGTGCCGTCGCCGCCGACATGCTCCCGGCCTATGCCCTAGCGGTGGCCACGCAGACGCCGAACGCCGAACTGGTGCACGACAAGTTCCACGTCGCCAAGCATCTCGGGGAGGCGGTCGACCAGGTGCGAAGGGCCGAAAACAAGGCCCTCCAGGCCGAGAACGACGATCGGCTCAAGGGAACCAGGCAGCTCTGGCTCTTCAACAAGGCGAACCTCTCTCCCGAGCAGCGTCGTCGCTTCGACGCGATCAGGAAGCACGGTCTGAAGACGGCGAGAGCCTGGGGGATCACCGATCTGTTCCGCTGGTTCTGGCGGCATGTCTACTCGACGAGTGCCCACCGGTTCTTCATGCGGTGGTACGCCTGGGCTGTGAGATGCCGACTGCGGCCGGTGGTCAAGGTGGCGAGGATGCTCAAGCGTCATCTGCCTAACCTCCTGACCTACTTCCTCTACCCCATCACGAACGCCACGACCGAGGGCTACAACAGTGTCATCCAGGCTCTCAAGTACGCGGCTCGGGGCTTCCGCTCTTTCGCCAACTACAGGACCCGCATCCTGTTCTTCTGCGGGAAGCTCGATCTCAGGCCGCAGCTACCCTGCCACTGAAATGCCGGAAGAACCCTGTTTATGGCCTCGCTGGTGGGCGTGGCAATCGGACTAGCGATATCGGCGCTGGCCCGGACCAGTGAAGTTGCCGCCGGCATCCTGCCGCTCGTGATTTTGCCGATGGTCATCCTGGGAGGGATCCTTCTCCCGCTGCACGAACTTCCGCGGGCGCCTATGCCTATGCGGGCACTGGCGTCCATCATGCCGTCACGGTGGGCGTTCGAGTCGCTGCTCATGCCCGAGGCATCAGCACGTATAGGGCTGGATGCGACCACCACACCACCGCAGCTTGTGACCGCGACGGAAGCCGAAGAGCAATCAGACATTCACCGCAAGGACGTTGCCGAAGCATTCTTTCCGTCGGCGGATCGCTGGGGGGGCCCGGGCTTTCCGTTTTTCGTGCTCCTGATCCAAGCGGCCGTGCTTTTTGTCGTCGTCGGCCTAGTGCTCTTGTCCAAGGATCTAACTTGACTGGGCCTGACGCACATCCCGTTGGTTCACAGCACTGGAACCGATAATGGACCGCTTTCGAATCATCTCACGACTTGGTGCTGGCGGATTTGGAGAAGCATTTCGCGCCTGGGATTCGGACCACGGCGTACCGGTTGTGCTGAAACGACCGCTGAAGAAGCATCTGCAGCGTCCGGACGTACTTGCCCGCTTCGATCGGGAGATTAACCGGCTGTCGGAGCTCACGCATCCACACATCGTTCCCATCATCGCCCACGGCCACGATTCCAATGGGCTCCCATACATGGCGATGCGATTCCTCCCCGCCGGATCGCTAGCGGACCGCAAAAAGCCGCATCCTTTCTCGTTTCTTCACCGCTGGCTGCCAAGCGTGGCGGCGGCCCTGGACCACGTCCATGCGCACGGCATCGTGCACCGTGACGTCAAACCCGCCAATATCTTTTTCGACACCGAGTCGCGGGCATACCTCGGGGATTTTGGCATCGCCAAGGTCATCGACGAAGACTTGGCTCAGGAATCCGAACACTCGCTGACGAGCACGGGCGGTGAAATCGGCACCTACCCGTACATGGGGCCAGAGTTCTTTCATAGACCCCGCGTCCTGTCAGGTGCGTACGACCAATACGCTCTTGCGGTGTCGGTGTACGAGATGATTTGCGGCCGACGGCCCTTCTCGGGCGACAGCGGCCAGCTGGTCGTCGCGCATGTCACGCAATCGCCGCCTGACGTGCGACGCTTCAGCTCTGATGCTCCAGCGAACCTGTGTGGTGCGATCATGCGGGCTCTTGCAAAGAATCCGTCCGACCGTTTTGGCACTTGTGCTGAGTTCGCAAAGGCCGCACTGCAGGACATCGGAGTCGTCTCTCGCGATGAGTCGGTGCGACGCTTTCTATGCCCCGGCTGCCACAAGTTGGTGAAAGTGCCCACGGAACTCAGTGGGCGCAGCTGTCGCTGCCCGGACTGCAGCGCGGGCTTACGTGTGTCGGAAAAGCTCGACGCTCTGTGGCTCAGGAAGGAGGATCCGAGCAGCCTTGATGGTCGGTCACGGTCCGCAAGGGAGTTCCCGGCTGACGGGCAGCCAGGGTTGTCTCCGCCTGAGCAGGCCGCCTTGGAGTCTTGGCTTAACGCACAGGCTGAGCCGTCGGGTGGCCACGGCACGGCCGACGATGGGCCGCTGGAGAACCTGTCGCGAGGGCCTGAGGCCTCAGCCGCTCTTACAAATGAGGGGGACATCAGTGCGGCCTACCGCATCTATCAGCAGGCTCTGCAAGCTCCCGCAGAGCAGGAATTGCTCGTTCCTGCTGGTAATACTGTCCCGTCGGCTCAGAACCCTGCGCCAGCAGCGGCGTCCTTTGCCCGATTTCGCTGGAGCGCGCTTCCACCGTTCGTGAAGATCGCTGCCTCACTAGCCCTCCTAGTCGCTGTCGTTGCGGCCTCGCGCCAGCTATTCATAAGGCGTGCAACTCCTCCAGCAGTCACCTCGCCCGGGGCACAGGAGTCGCTGCGGCCGACTGTCGCCCGCAGTAGAGAGCCCCTGACGTCTGCGGCCGCGATGGAGCTAATAAACGCACAGGAAGGGCCTTTGTTACTTGCCAATGAGACAACGCTAAGCGACGAGGCCGCCGCAGTCCTCGCGACGTATTCAGACGACCTTCACCTTCCGGGCCTCGCTAGCATTACGCTTCGCGCAGCAAAGGCCCTGGCATCTCATGACGGCTGGCTCGGGC
>JBJTPO010000169.1:0-3754 GCA_046075145.1 Planctomycetota bacterium | reverse complement strand
AGCGTCCTGCCCACCAACCACGGCCAGTCGGTCGTGATGCGGATCCTCGACAAGGAGAACATCCGGGTCGGGATCCGCCAGTTGGGGCTGTCGGAAAACGACTTCCGGCAGTTCAAGAACCTGATCCGCCGGCCCAACGGCATCATCCTGGTCACCGGCCCCACGGGCTCGGGCAAGACGACCACGCTCTATGCGTCGCTCAACGAACTCAACCGCCCCGACACCAAGATCATCACCGCCGAGGATCCGGTCGAGTATTACCTGGCCGGCATCAACCAGGTCGAGATCAGGCACTCGATCGGCCTCGACTTCGCCCGCGTGATCCGCTCGATGCTGCGACAGGCCCCGAACGTGATCCTGGTGGGCGAGATGCGCGACACCGAGACCGCGCAGATGGGCATCCAGGCCTCGCTCACGGGCCACCTCGTGTTCAGCACGCTCCACACCAATGACGCCCCGGGCGCGATCACCCGGATGATCGACATGGGGGTGCCGGCCTACCTCGTGGCCTCGAGCGTGATCGCGGTGCTCGCCCAGCGGCTCGTGCGGGTCAACTGCACGAAGTGCAAGCAGCCCTACCAGCCGCTCGACACCCAGATCGAGGCCGCCGGGATCACGCCGGAGATGCTTCAGGGAGCCACCTTCATGAAGGGCCGCGGCTGCAGCCACTGCACCAAGTCGGGCTACAAGGGGCGGCTCGGGATCTTCGAGCTCATGATCATGACCAACAAGATCCGGGAGATGGCCTTCCAGGGGGCGGCCACCCAGGAGATCCGTCGGGCGGCCGTCAGCCAGGGCATGCGGGTCATGTTCGAAGACGGGATCGCCAAGGCCCTGCGGGGAATCACCACGCTCGACGAGGTGTTCCGGGTCTCGAAACGCACCGAATAGCAGGAATTTCCCCGGCTGCCTATTTTTTTCTCAGGCGGGGGAGACTTTCGGGCCGATTCCGCGCATAATGCAACGAGTGGGCTCGGAGGCTGTCAGGGGCTTTCCGAGCCACCCGGGAAATCAGTCGCCGTGGTTGCGGCTCCTGGTCTTTTGATCGCGTCTGAGCGCGGCCCGGCCGGGGAACTGTTCGTTCCCCGATTTGCCGGTCACAATGGAGGGCTGTCGGGGGGTTTTCCTCCGTCCGCTGCCTTGAGTGCGTTCCGGGTCGCGTCCCAGGTTTGGAGCGAGCCAGCCATGTCCGCCACCACCGCCAATCCCGCCCACGTGCAGCAGGTCGAGAAGCTCGTCAAGGTGATGCTCGACAACGGCGGCACCGAACTGCGGCTCTCGGCAGGCCTCGCACCGATGGTGCGAATCGATGGCAGCCTCAAGCCGCTCGGAACGAAGCCGCTGGCGACGGACGTGGTGACGGCCCTGGCTGCGGCGGTGATTCCGTCGGGTGCCGATCCGGCCCGGTTCGTGTTTGCTTCGTCGCTCGGCTCGTGCGCCGGCGCCCTCGTGGACATCAAGGGCACGAAGGTGCTGGTGCTGCAGGCCCCCGAGGGTGGCGGCGTGAGAACCGATGAGCCGCTCGAACTCGACGTCTCCACCGATCACGCCGCGGCAGCCGTGGCCGTAAGTGAAGACGATGCCTACGCGATGCCCGAGGCCGCCGAGGGCACGATCCAGATCGACAAACTGCTGATGGCGGCCGTGAAAAACGGCGTGAGTGACATCCACATCACCACCGGCCTGCCCCCGGTGTTCCGCATCGACGGCGGCATGCGGCCCCAGAAGACGAAGGTGCTCACCGGCGACGACACCAACGCCCTGATGAAGTCGATCACGCCCGAACGCTGCCAGGCGGAACTCGCCGAGAAGGGCGGCACCGACTTCGGCTTCGCCTTCAAGGATCTGGCCCGGTTCCGCGTCAGCGTGTTCAAGCAGCGCGGCCAGGTGGCGATGGTGCTGCGGCAGATCCCCAACAAACTGCTCACGCCGGAGCAGCTCGGGGTGCCGGAGGTCTGCAAGAAGCTCGTCACGCGGCCGCGCGGGCTGTTTCTCGTGACCGGGCCCACGGGCTCGGGCAAGAGCACCACGCTGGCCGCCCTGATCGACTACATCAACGACACCTTCGACCACCACATCATCACGATCGAGGACCCGATCGAGTTCTACCACTCCTCGAAGAAGAGCACCGTCAACCAGCGGGAGATCGGCACCGACGTGCCCTCGTTCTCCGAGGCCCTGCGGCGTGCCCTCCGGCAAGACCCCGACGTGATCCTCGTGGGCGAGCTCCGCGACCTGGAGACGATCGAGGCCGCGATCTCCGCCGCCGAGACCGGCCACGTCGTGTTCGGCACGCTCCACACGACCGGCGCCCAGGGCACGGTCAACCGGATCATCGACGCCTTCCCCACCAACCAGCAGGAGCAGATCCGGACCCAGCTCTCGACGGCGATCCTCGGCGTCGTCTCCCAGACGCTGCTGCCGAAGATCGGCGGCGGCCGGTGTGCGGCCTACGAGGTGCTCGTGGTGGATTCGGGGATCGGCAACCTGATTCGGGAGAACAAGACCTTCCGGATCAATTCGGCCATCCAGACCGGCTCCAAGAAGGGCATGCAGCTGCTCGACGACCACCTGTTCCGTCTCTGGAGCGAGCGCAGGGTCACGGAGGAGAACGTGCTCGCCAAGGCCCAGAACTACGAAGAGCTGGAACGCCGGATCACCAACGCCAAGCAAGGGCTCTTCGACGACGACGAGACGGTCGCCCGACGGGCCGCCAAGGAACAAGACCGCTGACCGAACGGGGCGGCCGGCCGCCCCCAGGAATCCAAACCATGGCACTCAAGCGCATCGGACAAATCCTCATCGACCTCGGGCTGATCGACGAGCAGCAGCTCGAGACGATGCTGGAGGAGCAGGCTTCCCGCGGCGAGCTGCTGGGCCGGGTGGGTCTTGCCCTCGGCTTCTACAGCGAGGAACAGCTCGGGGAGGCCCTGGCGGAGCAGTGGGGCACCACCTTCGTCTCCCTCTATGATCGGGAGATCCCGGCCGACGCCCTGGCCGCGATCAGTGAGCCGATGGCCCAGCTCTACCGGGTCGTGCCCGTCAAGCTCGAGGGCAACCAGCTCACGATCGCCTCGTCCGAGCCGCAGAAGATCCAGATCGCCGACGAGTTGCGGACCCTGCTGGGCTACGACATCCACGTCTGCGTGGCCACGGAGGCCGAGATCACCAAGGCGATCGAAAAGAGCTTCTCGTCGGAGTCTGACAGCGTCGAGTCGCTGGTCGAGGATCTCGAGCACGACGACGAGCTGGCCGCCAAGGCGGCGGCCGCGGGCCGCGACGGCGTCACCGATCTGACGAGCGTCGAGGCACTGGCCGAGAGCGCGCCGGTGCGGAAGCTGCTCAACATGGTCTTGCTGCTCGCGATTCGCGACGGGGCCAGCGACATCCACTTCGAGCCATTCGAGACGGAGTTCCGCATCCGGCTCAAGGCCGACGGGGTGTTGCAGGAAATGGTGCCGCCCCCGAAGCACCTCGCCTTCGCGATCACGACCCGGATCAAGGTCATGGCCAACCTCGACATCGCCGAGCGGCGGCTGCCGCAGGACGGGCGGATCGAGCTCACCGTGGGCGGCCACCCTGTGGATCTCCGCGTGAGCGTCCTGCCGACCCTGTTCGGCGAGAGCGTGGTGATGCGGGTGCTCGACCGGGGCGTGGTCTCGCTCGATCTCGAGAAGGTGGGCATGGAGGCCGCGATGCTGCGCCGCTTCCGGGAGATCATCGAGCGGCCCAACGGGATCGTCCTGGTGACCGG
>JBJTPO010000168.1:0-1999 GCA_046075145.1 Planctomycetota bacterium | reverse complement strand
GTTCAGCCAGTTCGCGAAGGCCGCCATCTCGTACCACTTCATGAACGTCGCTGGCTGGCTGCCGCTCCACGCCCCCGCGGTCACGCCCTGCAGGCCGCCGGCCGACGCCATTTGGACCTGCTCCAACGAAATCTCGTAGGTGCCGATCCGGTAGTCGTAGGGCACGCTGCCAAGCTGATCGCGTGACGCCGCGTCTGCCGGGTTGCCGGCGTTTCCCACGCCGACGAAGGCGATGGTGAACGCGTTTGAGCCCGTGCCGAAGGTATCGGCAGCGGTGTTCCTCAGAAATGACGCACTCACGCATCCGCAGACCGCGACGGCGACCAGCAACGATCGATTACTCATGGTTCATCCAAAAGGGGGTTCCGCCGATGACCGACGGCTCTGAGGGACGATAGCCTCCAGGAAGAAGGGCACGCAAGCATTCGGCCGACACGCGCCCAGGGCCACCGTGCGTCGCGGTCGGCGATCGGCGGGCACGGTCAACTGCTCGCGCTGCGGTAGCGTGCCAGCGACCGCTGGAACACCCAGCGCGAGACGACGAGCGCCGCGACGGCCGCGGCCACCATGCCCGCCACCGGCCACCAGGCACCGGCCTCAAACGGCTGGGCGATCACCCGGGCCGGCACGTTGACCACGAGCAGGATCGGGATCACGAAGGTGCAGAGGGCACGGAGCGGGCCGCCCCAGGGTCCGGCGTAGATCTCGGCCGGGTAGCGGGAGAAGTTCGTGAGGTAGAACCAGAAGTCGTAGAGGCTCTGGTTGCGGCCCATGTGGATCGTGGCGGCGGCGAGCATGATCACGAAGGCGTACAGGATCGCCACCCCGCAGCGCACGAGCAGCGGATAGACCAGCCAGGCGACCAGCGGCGGCGGCGCGTCAAACCGCGACACCGCCCACCCGAGCAGCACCAGGCCCACGATGCCGTTGGCCAGCGCCGAGAAGTCCACCCGGTGCATCGAGAGCAGGAACTGCGCGTCGAGCGGCTTGACGAGCACGCCGTCCAGGCCGCCCGAGCGAACCATCTCGGTGAGTTCCTCGGCGCTCGGAATGAACAAGGCCTGCACGATCGAGTTGATGATCAGGCCCGTGGCCACGAAGGCGAAGAACGGCTCCCGTGTCCAGCCGGTGCCCCGGCCGATCTCCGGCGTGTAGGTGAACACGAGCAGATAGAAGGCCAGGTTCATCGACATCCAACCCAGGCTCGTCAGGCACTCGAGAAGGAAGTTGGCCCGGAAGGTCATGTCGCGGACCAGGCAGGCCCGGGCGAAGGTGCCGAGGATCGAGAGGTAGCGAGTCATCTCAGCCCCCGAACCCGCTGTAGCGCCGCGTGCCCCGGGCCCAGGCGACGCGGCAGGTGACGATCATCACGACGACCCAGGCCGCCTCGACCATGAGCAACCTCGCGAGCTCGCTCCCCTGCACCTTCCCCAGCCAGACCGCGGCCGGGAAGTAGGCGGTGAACTGGAATGGCAGCCAGGCCACGACGTCGGCCAGGCTCGTGCCCGGGATGCCCGAGGGGATTCCGGCCAGCATGTCGATCGGAAACATGTGCCCCGAGAGCAGGTACTGCACCAGCATGTAGCCGAACACGATGCTCGAGACCTCCATGAACCAGAAGCCGAGCATCCCCAGCGTGGCCTCCATGAAGAAGCCGAGCAGGAAGGAGAGCAGGAGCGACAGCAGGAAGGCCGCGATCGTGAGGGAATCCGGGGCCGGCGGAAAGAAGCCACGGCAGAGGAAAAACACGGCCCCGAAGGGGAGCACGGCCACGGCGTAGTAGACGAGCTTGTGGGCCACGCGGGAGGCCAGCAGGAAGGAGACGTAGTCCACCGGCTGCACCAGAAACTTCTTGATCGAGCCGTCGCGGATGCTCCGGGCCACGCCCCCGGCCAGCCCTGGCATGCTGGAGAAGGCCCGCGAGACCATGGTGAGCAGGTAGTAGGCGACGATGTCGTTGCGGGAGTAGCCGGCGATGTCGGGCCGGCTCGTGGCCGCG